>CAJOEQ010000008.1:1111-12383 GCA_905233515.1 uncultured Synergistales bacterium | reverse complement strand
TATGCGGCCTCGTCAGCTTAGATTATTATTATCTCAAGTCTATTATCCCATGATAGTAGCAACCGGCGTATTTTTTGTAATGACTCTAGGCTCAATTGATTTCACAGAAGGATCGACTCTCGGTGTAGCTTCAATTGTAGTGTCAATGCTTTCATTTTATAGTATACCTCTTGCAATTATAGGCGGAATCTTAACGGGTGCGGCAATCGGTGCTGTAAATGGATTCTTTCATGTTAAATTCAGACTTCAAAGTTTTATAGTTACAATTTGCACAATGTATTTATTTCGCGGAGTCTGTGCTTATCTCACAACAGAGACAGCGATCCCCGCTTCAGCAGCAATAAAGGCACTTGACAGCGATAATTTAAAGATTTCTATAACAGTCGGAGTCTTAATAATTGCGTTTTTCCTGTTCAAATTTACCAGAATCGGAAATGACGTTAAAGCCGTAGGATCAGGAGAAACAGCCGCAAGATTTTCAGGAGTCCGCACTGATAGAGTCAAATTTTTAGCGTTCGTTGCTGCAGGTGCATTAACGGGGCTTGCTGCATTCGTGAATGTCATAAAAGTAGGCTCAATTACTGCAACAGCGGGGAATCAGTTAGAGACTCAAATATTAATCTCGTTAGTACTGGGCGGGCTGCCTATCACGGGCGGTGCTAAAGTAAGATTCTCAAATATCGTAGTCGGCACTCTCATGTATACTGTTTTAAATAACGGCCTTGTCATGTTAGGCTATGAGTCAGCAACTCAGCAATTAATAAAAGGTGTAGTATTCTTGATTTTCGTAGCACTGACTATTGACCGCAAAGCCCTGAAAGTTATCAAGTAAAAAATTTTTGCTATTATAAGAGGAGTCAATTTGCTTGACGGCGTTGACTTCTCAAGAATTTATCAAATAAGGAGGGACTCAATTTGTCAGGAAAAAATATTCTCGAAATGAAGGGCATAACTATACAATTTCCGGGAGTTAAAGCACTTGACGGCGTTGACTTTTCACTAAGGGCGGGCGAAATTCACTCACTTTTAGGCGAAAACGGCGCAGGAAAATCGACTCTTATAAAATGTCTGACAGGTGTTAATCAAATGGACTCGGGGCAAATTATTCTTGACGGTCAAGAGATTCACCCGACTGGGCCGGGGAATGCTATAGAGCTGGGAATTTCTGCCGTCTTTCAGGAAATAAATTTATGTCCAAATTTGAGCGTCGCTGAAAATATTTTTGTCGGTCGTCAGCCCATGAAACACGGCCAAATTGACTGGTCAGAAATCAATCACAGAGCAGAAGAGTTAATGTCTCGCTTTCATTTAGATATTGACGTAACCCGCCCGCTTTCTTATTATTCGACTGCAATACAGCAAATGACTTCTATAGCTAGAGCCGTTGACATTCAAGCAAAAATTTTAATTCTCGACGAGCCTACAAGCTCACTAGATGAGAACGAAGTACAATTATTATTCAGTGTCATGCGTGAGTTAAAATCTTCAGGAATGGGAATAATATTTATAACTCACTTTTTAGATCAGATTTACGCCGTATCAGACAGAATGACAATTTTGCGCAACGGTCATTTAATCGGGACTTATGAAATTAACGAACTCGGAAAATTTGAGCTTGTTACAAAAATGGTCGGTAAAGATATGGACGTGATTTTTAGCTTGAAACGTGCAGAAGTTCAGGACGACGCGGATATTGTATTAAAAGCTGAACACATAGGGGACTCGCAAATAAATGATATTTCTTTAGAATTGCGAAAAGGTGAATTAATAGGATTTGCTGGACTCTTAGGCAGCGGACGGACTGAGACAGCAGAAATGTTATTCGGAGCTGAAAAAATTTCACGGGGCGATATTTTTATCGACGGCGAAAAAGTAGAAATCAAGCAGCCATTTGACGCAATAAAATCACAGATTGCCTTTTGTCCTGAAGATAGAAAGCGCGACGGAATTATCGGCGATTTGAGCATACGAGAAAATATAATGCTTGCTGTGCAGTCTCGAAAAGGTTTTACACATCCTATGACTCGTCAGGAACAAGAAGATCTTGCTAATAAATACATAAAACTTTTAGGAATAGCGACTCCCGATTGCGAGAAAAAAGCCGGTGAACTCTCAGGAGGTAATCAGCAAAAAGTTATCTTAGCTCGTTGGATGGCAGCGAGCCCAAAAATTTTAATTCTCGATGAGCCCACGCGTGGAATCGATATAGGAGCTAAAGCAGAAATTCAGCGTCTAATGCTTGAAATGTGCAAAGATGGAGTCTCGTTAATATTTATAAGCTCTGAACTTGACGAAATAATACGCTGCTCAAACAGGATTATAATAATGCGTGATCGTGAAAAAGTTGCAGAAGTTGAAGGCTCTTCATGCACTCAGCAGGATATTTTAAGAATCATAGCAGAGGGGGCGGCTTAAATGTCAGCAAAAAAATTTGATATTTCCGGGCTTATGCAGTCAAAAGTAACATGGGCAGTAATTGCTGAGGCTTTAATTTTGCTAGTCTGCTTTCTGATTCGGCCTGATTTTTTCAGTATAAGCTATCAACCTTCAACCGGTATGCTTTACGGGAGCTTAATAGACATTGTGAATCGTTCAGCAGAAATCACGATTATTTCAATGGGAATGACTCTCGTTATTGCGCTGGGCGGGACTGATTTGTCGGTCGGTGCACTTGTTGCAGTTGCCGGAGCTATTGCCTTGAAATTTTTGCGCTGGGACGTTCTGACATATACGACTCCCGGAGATTATACAGTTTATCCGTATATTTTAGTTCTCGGAGTGCCTTTGATTGTCTGTGCTTTAATGGGACTGTTTAACGGATTTCTTGTTGCAAAAGGCGGAATGCAGCCGATTATTGCGACTTTAATATTAATGGTCTGCGGTCGTGGAATCGCTCAAATTTTAACGGATGGTAAGCAATTTACTACAGGTTATTCACCTTTTAGAGTTATCGGACAAGGGAGTTTTTTATGTTTACCCATGCCAATAATTATTACGATTATAGTAGTTGTTGCAGTTGCTTTATTTACTCGTAAAACCGCGTTCGGTGCATTTGTCGAGTCAGTCGGAGTTAATCCCAGTGCCAGCAGACTTTCAGGAATCAAAGCCGGCCAAGTAATTTTATTAGTTTTCATGATTACCGGCTTATTATCAGGAATAGCGGGATTAATTTATTCGAGTCGTATAATGTCGAATGATTCAAATAATGCGGGCTTAAATTTTGAGATGGACGCGATTTTAGCTGTAGTAATAGGCGGCACTAACATGTCAGGCGGGCGGTTTAGTCTTGCAGGGACTGTAGTAGGCTCGTTAATTATTCGCACAATTGTAACATTTGTATATTATTTCGGGATTGTTGCAGAAGCTACTATGGCATTTAAGGCGTTAATTATAGCAGTCGTTATTGTTTTGCAGTCTGAGCCAGTCAGAAAATATTTTGCAAAACGAGCGGCAATGCGTCAAGAGGGGGCGAAATCATGAGAAATCGACAAAGTTTTTTCAGCAAGATAACTAATCCTAAATATATAATGGTATATGCCACTATAGGAATTTTTCTTGTGATTTATGCAATCGGCGCATTTCTTTACGGTGATAAAGGCTTCTTAACTGTTAGGACATTTGTAAATTTATTTATCGATAATGCATATTTCGGGATTTCAGCAGTCGGCATGACTATGGTATTAATCACGGGCGGTATTGATTTATCAGTCGGTGCTGTAGCGTCTTTAACTGGAATGTTTATAGCATATGGGACTACAGTTTTAAATCTTCACCCGTTAATTTGCATTGCTGCGGCTATAGTTATGGGAGTCGGTCTTGGCCTCGTTATGGGCTGGGTAATTCATTATTTGAACGTTCCGCCGTTTATAACTACTTTGACAGGTATGTTTTTAGCGCGCGGGGTCTGCTCACTGATAAGCCGTGAATCAATTGATATACATCATCCCATGATAGACTCGTTAGCAGGCTGGAAAATTTATTTAATGAAATTTGCTGATGGGAAATGGGTAAGAATTAAGCCTATAGCTTTTATAAATTTCAACGTGATATTATTCTTGATTGTAATATTAATCGGTGCTTTTATTTTACAGCGAACACGATTCGGGCGGAATATTTACGCAATCGGAGGCAATGAACAATCAGCGGCCTTAATGGGACTCCCAGTCGGACGAACTAAAATTTTAGTTTACGGCTTTAACGGGTTATGTTCAGTCTTGGCCGGTATAAGTTACGCTCTTTACGTAAAAAGCGGCTGGAATCTTTCACTACAGGGCGGCGAACTCGAAGTAATAACCTGTGCAGTAATAGGCGGGACTCTTTTAACCGGCGGAGTCGGTTACATGGCTGGTACTCTTTTCGGTGTTCTCTTGAAATCAATAATACCTGCTTTAATTACATTCAACGGCAATTTATTATCATGGTGGGGCAAAATTGCGACAGGTTTATTATTGCTATTGTTTATATGCATTCAGAGAGTAATAACTACTTCAGCGAGCAGGAAATAAAAAATTTTTGCGGTGTTGTTATAAATTTTCCATCAAAGCAGCACCGCATATTTTCATAAATTAATTCTCGTGATTCAAGACATATAATAAATTACTAAACTCTTCAGGTATATATTGCCTGAATGATAATTCTTTGCCTGTTACAGGGTGAATAAATGACAATTTCCACGAATGCAAAAATACTCGATTCATGAATTTTTCAGGCGCGCCGTAAGCAGAATCCCCGTATAAAGGACACCCAGCCGCTGACATGTGAACTCTAATTTGATGAGTCCTACCAGTATATAATTTGCATTCAACTAGCGAATATTTTCGAGTCTCCTTTATGACTTTATAGCCGGTTATTGAGGGCTTCCCGCCTTCAACTATAATGCTGTGAGTTTGATCGTTAGGATCTCTATCAATGGGCCCCGATAAAATCCCCTCAGGCTGCGGCAAATGTCCGTGTACCAGTGCTAAATAATATTTATTTACTTCACGGGAAGCGAACATTTTTTGCAGCAAAATATAAGCCTCTTGATTTCTTGCAACGACTAAGAGTCCCGATGTTCCCATATCTAAGCGGCTGACAATTCCCGGACGCAAAAATCCTTCCATTTCCTTCATTTCCGGATAACGCTGGACGAGTCCTTGAATTAATGTGCCGTGCATTTTCCCGGGTGCTGGGTGAACGATGACTCCCGCTGGCTTATTGACTACGATTAAATGATCGTCTTCATAAATTACGTCAAATGGTACGTCATCTTCACCGACAAGAGCCGTGATATTTTCTGACTCTGGGACAATTGCAATAATTTTATCGCCCTTATTCACTTTTTGAGCCTGCTTTAAATGCTTTTCCCCGTTGAGAGAAACCGCGCCGGTTTTGAGCATTCTTTGTATTTGTGAGCGGGTTATATTTATTTTTTCAGCTAAGAAAACATCAAGTCTTGAATAACTTGCTTCTGCTGTGATTTCTATAGCATTTTCCTGTAATTTTTCCTGCTCGTTTGATTCTTTGCGTTTTGCTATTATCTCACTGAATGAGTCTATAGCCTCGTCAAAATTTTCACGTTTTATAATAAATTCGTCCGTGTTCTCGTTTAGAGCTTCCATTATGGCACTCCTGCAAATAAAATTAATATCTCCGCCGTTAAGTCCTTCAGTTGATTGCGCTAATTCTATAAAATCAATATTATTATCTAATGGCTTATTAGCGAGTTCAAGTTTAAAAATTTCTGCTCGGTCATTCTCTTCAGGCATAGGAATTTTTACGCGCAAATTAAAGACTGTCGGAGAAAATAAAGCCTTGTCTAAACCTCTGGGATTATCAGTTGCAGCTAAGACAGTAACGCCGTTAAGTTCTTCGATTCCGTTGAGTTCCGCAAAAAATTGACCTCGTAAAGTTTGAGAAGGCGGATTCTTTTCCGGAAAAATTGAGTCGATCCCGTCAAAAAATATAATTGAGGGTGCTGCCTGTTTTGCTACACGGAAAATATTTTTTAGCGCGCGTTCTGAGTCTCCCTGATAACGTAATAATAAATTTGCGCTCTGAACGTTTATAAAATTTAAGCCGCTTTCATGAGCAAGTGCCTTAGCTAGTGAGGTTTTGCCAGTTCCCTGCGCTCCATATAGTAAAATGCTTTTAATGGGCGTTAATTTGTGCTTTATGAATAAATCAGCGTGTTCTAAAGGTTGTCTTACTGCGTTAATTAATTGCTGCTTAATGTCGTCGAGTCCTGCTATATCGCTGAATTTAGTATCAGGGACTTCAACAAAAAACTCACGAGTCGCCGATGGGTTAGTCTCTAGTAATGCATTCATAAAATGCTGTTGAGTAACTTCAAGTTTTGCAATTTCTTCATATGGGATTTCTTGAGTCGTGAAATTAATCATCGGTAAAATATCTCTAACGCAGGACATAGCGGCCTCTTTCGCAAGAGCTTCTAAATCTGCACCGACATAGCCATGTGATAAATCAGCAATTTTCATTAAATCAACGTCTTTAGCTAAAGGCATTCCCCGAGTATGAATCTTTAAAATCTCAAGCCGCCCGTTTCTGTCAGGAATTGGAATCGAAATTTCCCTGTCAAATCTTCCCGGCCTTCTCAAAGCAGGATCTAAAGAATTCGGAATATTTGTAGCTCCTATTACTATTAATTGACCGCGTGATTTCAAACCGTCCATTAATGCGAGTAACTGCGCAACTACTCGGCGTTCTACCTGTTTTTCTCCGCCCATGTCGGCACGTTTAGGGGCTATAGCGTCAATCTCATCTATAAATATAATCGAGGGTGCGCGGTCTTGAGCCTCTTCAAAAATTTTGCGTAATCTTTCTTCGCTTTCACCGTAAAATTTGCCTATTATTTCCGGGCCTGATATATGAGTGAACCATGCGTCAGTCTCATTTGCTACAGCACGGGCTATTACTGTTTTACCAGTTCCGGGAGGGCCATATAATAACACTCCGCGCGGGGGTTGAATTCCTAGACGCTCAAAAACTTGCGGGAATCTTAACGGCAGCTCTATCATTTCACGGACTTTGCGAATCTGTGAACTAAGACCGCCTATATCTTCATAAGAAATTTTGTGAGAGTGTTTTATTTCTAAAGGCTTGAGCAAATTTAAATAAGTAGATTTATTAATTATGACAGTGCCGTCGGGAGTCGCTGCTGTAACTTGAAAGTCGCAAATACGAGTCCCGAATAAATTAACGCGGATTCTATCACCGACTCTGACTGCCTGACCTTCTAAGAGTGAAAGTATATAATTTTCGTCTTTCTCCCTGTCAGATAATTTTACGTCTCCTAAGGGCTGAAGGGTTATACTTCCTGCAAAGTGATAAATTATGCTTGTCTCAAGATTTATATTTTCGTCAAGAGAGACTCCGGCGTTTTCTCGTATAAGTCCGTCGATTTGAATTATTCCCGTGCCTGTTTCTTTATCGGCTGCTCTGATTCGTGCGGGCGTTGTAGTTCTGCCGGTGAGTTCTATTAAATCACCTTCTGACAAATTTAATGCGTTCATATCATCAGGGTGAATCCGTGCGAGTCCCTTCATAGCGTCGCCCGAATAAGCCTCTAAGACTTTAAAAGATTTAATCATACTATTATGAATCCTCCGTGTTATAATAGGGGTCTTCTTAATTCGCAAAAATTTACGAACTGTTTATTATTCTATCACATGAAAATTTGCAGATTCTATAAATCTTCACTCATGCTATAATCAAAGCAAAATCATATTCACAAGTGCAAAAAATTTAATTTCGGCGTTCTCAAAAAAGGAGTAATTTATAAATGGAAGGCAATTTTTTATTATTATTCTTAGTATTATGGCCGATGACGGGCGGGCTTATTTCGTATTTTGTCGGCAAAAAAGACAGGAAAATTCGCGATTACACGGCAGATTTTGTTTGTTTGCTTGAGCTTGCTACAACTCTTTACGCGTATAAATTTCTCGGTACTGAATTCAAAGCCGCCGGAGTTTGCGGACTGGGCATAAAATTTTGTCTTGATGGATTCAGATATATTTATGCTGTAATAATTGCTTTCATGTGGGCAGTTACTACAATTTTTTCACGCGAATATTTGACTCATCACAGGAATAGAAATCGCTATTATTTATACGTGTTAATGACTCTAGGCTCAATCATGGGAGTATTCTTATCAGGAGATTTATACACGACATTTATATTTTTCGAGATGATGTCATTATTCTCGTATATTATGGTAGTTCAGGACGAAACAAGAGAAGCCCAGCGAGCCGCACAGACTTATTTAGCAATTGCAATTATAGGCGGGCTTGTTACTTTAACGGGGCTGATTTTATTTTACGCGAAAACGGGGACTCTTGATATTGATTCACTATCACGGCTCAAAATCGACAAGAACGAGCTATATATTTCAGGTGTGTTGATTTTCACCGGATTTGCGGCAAAAGCTGCTATATTTCCGTCTCATATATGGCTGCCTACTGCTCATACTGCCGCGCCTGCTCCCTCAAGTGCTTTATTATCAGGACTATTAACTAAATCGGGACTATTCGGAATAATTATATTATCTGCGGGGGTATTCTTGCATGATTCTATATGGGGATTTTTGCTCTTGATTCTAGCAATTATAACAATGACTCTCGGAGCTGTTCTCGCTGTATTCTCAATAAATATTAAGCGCACTCTAGCATGTTCGTCAATGTCTCAATTAGGTTTTATTTTAACTGGTATTGCTATGCAGTGTTTTCTCGGTCAAGAAAATGATCTAGCAGTCAGAGGCACAATTTTATATATGGTCGGTCATTCGCTTATAAAATTAGTATTATTTCTTTGTGCCGGAGTAGTTCACATGAATACTCATAAATTAAACTTGAATGATATAAAAGGTTTCGGACGTGGGAAAAAAGTTTTTATGTTTGCTTTCATAATGGGAGGTCTTGGCCTGATGGGTGCGCCGTTATGGAATGGATATTTAGGCAAAACTTTAATACATGAAAGCATTGTAGAACATATACATCACACGGCGGGGACTCTTGGATTTATGAGTCTTTCAAGCGAAAAATTTTTATTTAATATTTGTGAATGGCTGTTCTTGATTTCAGGCGGCTTGACTACTGCATATGTAATAAAATTATTTGTAGCGTTATTCATTGCCCGGCCTTCTCAAGATATGCACGTGAAAGAAAAATATATTTCTGGAATAAATGCGTTTTTGCTAACTTTCTCGGCTTTATTGCTGCCGTTAATAGGAATGCTGCCTTATGATACAGGCGATAAAATTAGCGTACTCGGCTCGGCTTTCATGAATGCCCCTGAACATCATCACTTTATAAATTATTTCACGTTCGCAAATTTAGAAGGCTCATTAATTTCGATTTCAATCGGGGTAATAGTATATTTCTTGTTCATTAAAAAATTTTTAATCAGCCGCGAAAATTATAATTATTATGACAAGTGGCCTGCGTGGCTCAATATAGAAAATTTCTTATTCAGGCCGGTTATTGGCTTGATATTGCCGTTTATAGGCTCATTATTTGCGAAAATTTTAGATTTAATAACAGCGGGGCCGGTTACTTTGGCATTGTCTAATATGTCAAGAATTAAATTTATTAAGCCGCCTGAAGATACTGATTTCGGATTCTATCAAGATGAGTCAAAAAATGAGACAGTAGGGACTCTTTTGCCCTCAAGTCTTGCATATGGCTTAATGACATTTGCAGTCGGTTTATTATTCGTGATTGCGTTCTTAATGTTATAATCGCGCAAAAAAACAGGCCTCGCACCTTCACGAGACCTGTTAAAAATTTTATATTGTCTTCTTTCTTCTGCTTCTGATTGTGCGTTTTGGCGTTTCAGTGTTTAATATAAATTGCTGCTTTGTTGCAGTGGCTGAACTTAACGGGAGCTCAACCCATCCCCACGCGTTTACTAGAATAAATCTGACTTTGATTCCCTGTTTTGCTAGTGCGTCAATGTGAGCCGCATATCTCGTCATGTCGTCATATATATAAGTGTTTGAGATTATCCAGATTCTTTTACATTCAGGCCGGTTAAAGACTGCTGCATAATCTATAGCCGCGTGAAGTCCATTTTCACAGTCAGGAGGATTCACACTCACTACTATAGTGTCAGGTTTGCCCTCAGGTTTCTTGTGTCCGGGTATGAGATCGGCAATATCTTCAAATTTGCTGAGACTCTCATAAAGATTCATAACTCCGACTGCTTCCTCGTCAAAAAATTGGCTCAACATGGCATCAAAAACATTCTGACCGTTATAAACTGTGTCAGGCTCTTCAATTGAGTCATGCATCCATTCTCGGAAAATAGCGACGATTTCAAGCACATAATCGGGATATTCAGTTTCTGTGATTGCGTCTAAAAGTTCCTGCGTCGTTGTAATTTTGCGTTCCTTCACTGGTTCATTTATTATATATTTTCTGGGCATTAATTACGCCTCCTTTAAATAAAGCAATTAAGTATAACACGTTACAGCAATAATTATTAGTGTTCCTATCAGCGTAGTTATTATAGTATGAATTTCACTGCGCAACAAAATTTTTGAGTCAAAATTTCCTGTTAAATCGCTGATTTTAAGAGATATAGGCCAGAATCTTTTAACGCGCTTGCAATAATTAATATACTCATCGCCGAATTTGCCGCGTAAAAAATTCTCTTCATGAGGGATTATCACGAGAATATATAATAAATAAAAGCTCACTATAAATATTATTACAGCGTAAGAACCTGCAATTATGCTCCAGCCGAGACCGATTAAGAAATTACCGAAATATAAGGGATTTCGCATTAAAGCATATGAGCCAGTTTGTGCAAGTTTTAGAGCCTTCACGTTTTCGCCTCTATATAAGCCTATACAGCCAGCCGCCCAGCACCGCCAAATTTGACCGATTATTATAATCGCAAGTGATATATATATTTGCATTGAGCTTGATTTATTACCCCACGCGCTTATTAAAATCAGCACGAATAAAAGAGTCCAAATTCCTCCGCGCATTTTGAAGATAAATTCACTAAATTTTTCCATTGTCATCACTATATATATTTACAAAAAATTTTATTCCTTTTCTCCCGCCCGTTATGTATTGCCGGCCTCATCAGGTGCTGCTCCCTTGTGTAGATTTTCAGTTACTCCCCAGCCTAACATGCGAATAACTACGACAACTCCCATAAAAATAGAAATATAATCAGTGAAAAATCTGCAAATAATCGACATGACTCCGGCCATGTTTTCAGGCATTAAGACAGAATAAAGCAAAGCCCCGCCCCCTTCAGCGACTCC
>CAJOEQ010000008.1:0-1026 GCA_905233515.1 uncultured Synergistales bacterium | reverse complement strand
AAACGCTGAATAATGCAAGCAAATGCAGAACTGATAAAATAACTGCGAGAATAAGCCATAATTTTCCTGTCTTAAAAGTGAGTCTAAAATTTACGATATAATTATCTACTTCTTTATCAAGCCATTGAATAATTCTTATAACTGTACGATTTGAGCGCATAAAATGAAATCTTTTAAGCCACATGATAACAACTCGTATTAATTTTTTTACAAATTCAGGCTTAATAATAGTAAACGCTATAAATGCCCATGTAGCTAATATTACGACAAATACATAAAAGACTAAACCTTTCAAGAATGGGCTGCCTTCTAAAATTTCGGGATCGAGCATTAAGACTCCGGGAACAGCTAGAGTCAATATTAAAACTGTCAGCATTGTACGTATAAGAGTTATTGCGATGCCCTTACCCATGGGAATTCCCTTTTTGTAGAGCGCGTAAACTTGAAAGGGGCCGCCTCCGCTTTGCATGGGAGTTACAGCACTTCCGAAATAATTAAGCCACGTCAAGACAATACCAAGAGAGAAAGAAACTTTTTCCTGAGCAGCATATGCAAGAGCGCAAAATCTCCCAGAATCGCACACCCAAGCAAGAAAAACTATACACAAAGCAAGTAATAATTTAAATTTATCAGCATGCAATAATGAGTGTATAGTATGATTATCAACACTCTTAAAAATTATTATTGCAGATACACCGAACGCAAGCAATATAAATATTATTAGGCCTTTTCTCAGAGACAAAATAAAATCCTCCGTCATAAATTAAATAAATAATTGCTTTTATTATAACCTGTAAATATTAATTGCGCTAAATTCCTGAATGATTAAAATCTTGAATGATGTATAATTAGTGCAATCTGGCCGGGAAGGGTCGGACAAATTGCGGAAAACAAAGACTGCCTAAGCGGGGATGTGAGCCCCACTCAAGCGAGTCTTCAAACAACAACTACGCTAGTGGGTGAGACACCAGCGAATTATTCTTAAGACGATTTCTAAGGCTGTTGCAGAAAATGAAATAATCTGTA
>CAJOEQ010000007.1 GCA_905233515.1 uncultured Synergistales bacterium | reverse complement strand
ATTAAGCCCCGGAATGGGCAGCAATAACAACAAAGTAAAGCACACCGAGAAAAAGAATCCCAGCCCTCCGAAAATTATTATATCGAGTCTATGTTCGTGAAAGGCATATTTACACGCTGAAATTGAAGTATACGCAAAACCTATAGCCCCGCCGATTGAAGCCATATCGAAAATCCAGCCGAGAATCGCCCGCCCTAAGAGTGAAGCAATCCCCGCCGTTGTCATGCAAAATATTGCTGCATTTGTCGGAACGTTATTTCTATTGAGATGGCCGAACCATTTAGGAATCATTTTATCTCGTGCCATTGAGTATAATAATCTGCTTGTTGCGATATAAAAGCCTATTATTCCCGTGAACATTGCCGCAAGGACTGACGCAACTATAAAATATAAGCCCGTCCTGCCCATTATCATAGATGCTGCATTTAAAGTCGGGAATGCTGTAACGCCGCTTAAATTTCCGATATTATTCACGTATTCAGGCCAAGAATTATAAGCAGCCGGAAATATCGAACACGCTAAAAATGTCAGCGCAATATATACGAATCCACCGCAAATAATACTCGTATCCATGACAATTTTTGTGTTATCAGGTGAAAAATTTGACTCTTCCATCATTTGAGGCACTGTGTCAAATCCTATAAACGACATCGGGGCAGTTACTGCGACGGCTATAATTTGCGAGATTATCCCTTTGTTAAAATTTGCGTCAATCGGGTGGAACATCGGCTGAATATTTGCAGAGTTTACATGCGGGCTGAAAATTGTACCGCCTAAAACAAATAAAATCCCGCCTAATAGAATCATTACTAAAATTGTTTGTAATCGCCCAGTGAAATTTACTCCGAATGAGTCAATCATTCCAAATATTATTAATGCTCCTATAGCCATTAACATTTCGCCGAAATAAACATCATAGCCCGCTATAGAATAGTGAAATCCAAATTGAAATAAATCGCCGAAAACTGCACGAGTTATTAAATTCAAAGCAGTAGCATTTAACGGAATAACAGATAAATATGACAAACTCAAGAACCACGCGCAAATAAATCCGTGTTTTTCTCCGAATGCCATTTTTGCGTAAATAAATTCTCCGCCTGTCATAGGGAATTTATGAATCATGTAACTGTAATTATACGAGATAACAAGCATTGTGAAAGTCGCAAGCTCCATAGCTATTAATGTGCCAATCGGGCCGGCGTTCTTAAGAAAAATTGTTCCGGGCATAACGTACGCGCTCCAACCTATAACACAGCCAAACGCAAGCGACCATACATTAAGCGGGGTTAATTTTCTGTCTAGATGTCTTTCTATGTCAAGATCAAAGAATAGCATTTCGTCAAGTCTTCCCTTTGTGTAAAATATTTATCTATTATTAAAATATTAAAAGCTGCTGAAATTATATCATGCTGAAAAATTTTATAATGCTATACTAATTAATAGCGCAAATTAAATAAGGAGTCCTTCATAGAATTATGATTGCAGAAATTAATTACACGTTCATAGAGATTACAATGCTGCCATTTCTGGCTGTCTTGACAATTTTTCTTGCTGGCAGGCTTTCTACAACTAATGAAATCAACCGGCGATTTTTGCTGCTAGTGTTATCAACTTTTATATCGGCAGTGTTTGAGACTTCATTTGAACTCTTACCGGCGTTTGATGCAAGTCCTTTAGCTCACAAATTTTTTTATTCACTAGTTAATATTAATGCATATTGCTTAATGTGTTATATCGCCGCATATACAAGAGCTCTAAATCATAATTTGACTCGCACAAATTTTTTCTTGTTATGTGTAAGTATTTTCATGATATTTGCTTTATCGCCTGATTATAAAATTTATACTTTATTTTGTCCGGGCTTTACTGTATTGTTTGCACTTGAGGGCTTTATTTTGCAGCTCATCTATCAAAAATATTACGGCAACGGGCAATTTTTAGTCATGAATTTATTATTTTTGCTGTTGATTGACGCGTTCGTGATTCAATATTTATTTAATCAGGACTTCCCGCTAGTTTATTCGATCTCGGCTGTTATGTTATTTTTCACATTCTTTTATCTTGAGGCACCGACTTATAAGCAATTAATTATAGCTAAACAGGAGACTGAAGACGCACGAATCAGAACAGAAAAATCAATCAAGAAAGCTACTATTGCGAATAAGGCAAAAAGTAATTTTTTAGCTAGCACTTCACACGAAATCAGAACGCCCATGAATGCAATTTTAGGAATCAATGAGATGATTTTAAACGAGACAACGGACTCAGAGACAAGAAACGCCGCTCTTGACGTTAAGAAATCAGGTGAGTATTTATTAAATCTCGTGAATAATATTTTAGACATTTCTAAAATTGAAGCCGGCAAAATGGAAATTTTTGATAATGACTATCATTTATGGGACATGCTCAAAGAGTGCGAAATTTACGTAACTGAACGAATCAAGAATAAACCCGCATTAAAATTTGTCTTGAATGTCGATAAAGATTTGAGCGAGCATTTATACGGGGACTCTTTGAGGCTTAAGCAGGCACTAATAAATTTGCTTGACAACGCGGCCAAGTACACGCAAAAAGGACAAATTATTTTGACTGTATCAGGTGAAAGAATTACAAATAATATAAAACTTGTATTCTCAATAAAAGATACTGGAATCGGCATGAGAGACGAGGAATCACAAAATATTTTCGAACCTTTTGAGCGCGCTAATATAGTCGAGACTCGGCACATTCCGGGGGCTGGTCTGGGATTGACTCTAGTTCGCAACATAGTTGAAATTATGAGCGGCATTATCGAAATCAAAAGCGTTTACGGTGAAGGCTCAGAATTTATTATGACAATCCCGCAAAAAATTTCGTCCGGTGAAGAGTTCACTATTAATAAATATGAGTCATATCTGAACGCTAATAAACAGAAACAAGAAGACGAGGACTCCGCCCCTGAAGTCTGGCCGAACGCAAATATTTTAGTTGTTGATGATACGCCCGTTAATTTAGTAGTCGCAAAAGGAATGTTAAAAGATTCTCAGGCAAATGTTGACACGTCAGAAAGCGGAGAAAACGCAATAGACATGATAAAAGCTAAACACTATGATATTGTATTTCTTGATCACAAAATGCCCGGCATGGACGGAATCGAGACTCTAAAGCACGCAAAAAATTACACTCAAGATACAAAATTTATTGCATTAACTGCGAACTCAGGAGCAAACGCACGAGCTGAATATATTTCATACGGATTTGATGATTATTTGCCTAAACCCTTTAAGAGTCTAGAGATGATGAGAATTCTTAAATCTTGCTTGAATAAAAAATAAAAGGGAGCCGCTTTGACTCCCTGAAAATTTTATTATTGCTGTGCTTGTTCCACTATTACAGTAGGATTAGGCTTCTTATATCTGCGTGCGTGTATTTGAATTTCGTCGCGGACTGCCTGAGGATGAGGAATATTTTTCGCTACAATCTCTTCTCCGCCCGTTCCTGCTGAAGTAACAATCAAATCGCCGATTCCCAAAATTGTCTGCATCATTGTTTGACCGACTTCAATATGTTTAATTTCAGACAGGCCGATTTCTACGGATTTATTAAAATCTGAGCTGAACGGCTTTAATGGGTTATACATGACAAATGCAACTTCTTGATCTTCGGGCTTGTCGGGATTGTCGCGTAAAATTAACTGCATAGTCTTGCGTCTAATTGCCATACATAAGAATAAGCAGACTTCAATAATTGCTGTGATTATCCAGATCCATTTTAGATAGGGCTTTAACGGATCATAGAAAGACGCTAGGCAGGCAAGCACGAGAATTAATAACATGACAAACCAGATTTTATAAAAGCTCTTCCACGCCGATTTGTAATACTTATAAACAGGTTCCATTAAAAAAATTTCCTCCTTTAAGTAAAAAATTGCTTAACTGAAATCGCGATTATTATAGCAAATAAAAAATTTTCTCCCTAAAATTTACACGAGATAAGATTAATTTATAATGAATAAAATTTTTATACAGGACGTGAATTTATTTAATTATGGAAATCTTGAAGACTGCTTTATTATCATTGTTAGGAAATCGCACGAGATCCCTTCTTACAATGCTGGGAATTATTATAGGAGTCGGAGCAGTTATCACAATGGTAGCTATCGGTCAAGGCTCGGCGCAGCAAGTTGAACAATTTGTAGCAGGTTTCGGGCAAAATTTAATAATCGTCATGCCAGCCCCCCCGAATACAACAGGAGCAAGAGGTGCGGCAGGTTCGGGGAATTCTTTAACACTCGGAGATTCTAACGCGCTTGCTAGTGAAGGTTTTGCGATTGCTAGGACTGCTCCCGAAGTGAGTTCAAACGGGCAAATTATTTACGGTAATTCAAACTGGAATACTAGCATAACGGGCAGCACTCCCGATATTTTAGAAATTAGAAACTGGACAATTTCAGACGGTGAAATGTTTACGGATCAAGATGTTAAAGGCGCGGCAAAAGTTTGTGTAATAGGTCAGACTGTAGCAAAAGAATTATTCGGTTATTCAAGCCCGATCGGTGAAACAATAAGAATTCGCAGTATACCATTTAAAATTGTAGGCATGACCTCAAAAAAAGGCGCAAATTCATGGGGACAAGATCAGGACGATTTTATTTTAGTTCCTGTTACGACTGCACAAAGAAGGCTATCACGTTCAGGCCCTCGAGTCGACAATGTAAGGCGCATTAACGTTCAGGCAAAGGATAAAGACTCACTTGATACAGCGCAGGACGAAATAATTTCGATTTTAAGGCAGCGGCACAAATTAACGGACGGAGTCCCTGAAGATTTTAACGTCAGAAATTTAACGGAAGTGCAGGAGAACGCAACAAGCACGGCTAATGTAATGAGTACTCTTTTAGGGGCAGTGGCTTCAATTTCGTTATTAGTCGGAGGAATCGGAATAATGAATATTATGTTAGTCTCAGTAACTGAGAGAACACGCGAGATCGGCATAAGAATGGCTGTAGGTGCAAGACCTTCAAATGTCAGGATTCAATTTTTAACTGAAGCTGTAGTATTATCATTTTTAGGCGGTGCAATAGGAATCGCGGGCGGTGTCGGAGTCTCTCATGCTGTATCAAGTTTTCTCGGCTGGCCTATAGTCATATCAATAAATGCTATAGTAATCGCTGCTAGTTTCTCGGCATTCGTGGGCGTTTTATTCGGATTCTGGCCTGCGTGGAAAGCCTCAAATTTAGATCCCATTGTAGCACTTAGAGCAGAATAAAATTTTTTATTTTCCTTGATTGCCTGTTACAATACGTGAAAAATTTACGCGTTTGAAAGGATTATATTTTCATGTATTCACGAGAAATTAAAGTAATGCCTTCTGACTCGTCCTGTATAGGCTCGATAAAGCTAAAAAATTTGCTTGATCACTTTCAGGACACAGCCGGACTCGCTGTTGATGATATAGAAGGTACTGCTACAGAACTTAACGCGCGGGGGTATTCATGGGTCTTGACTCGTTATGAGATTGATTTTATAGAGAGCCTCCCAGTTTTAGACGAAAAATTTTATATCAAGACTTATCATGACCCTTCGCACGGTTATAATACTTTGAGAGTTTTTCAGGTTGAGTCAGAGAAAGGCAGATTAATAATTTATGCAAAAACTAGCTGGATTTTATTAGATTTAACAGCCGGTCGAGCAGTAAAAGCAGCTGCCCATCTTCCTGAAATAATTACGAGTGATAATCCCGAAATAGACTCAAATTTTCGCGAAATTCCTGATTTTGAGGACTCAGAAATTATCAAGACTATAACAAAACAAGTAACTTTTCACGATTTAGATTATAACTCACATGTGAATAACGCGATTTATTTCGGATGGATATTTGACTCGACTCCGGTTGACTTAATGAATTATGAGCTGAAAAATTTATCGGCTTCATTCAGGAGCGGCGCAAGACTCGGCGAAAATATTACGATTCAGATTGCAAAATTAGGAGATTCACAAGAAAATTTATTTGCTTACAAAATTTTACGTGAGGGAATAAAGAAACCTAGCGCAAATTTTTTATGCAAGTGGGAGCGTAAATCATGAAAATTGTTATCGTAGGAGCCGGCGAAATTGGCCGCAATGTCGCTAAAAATCTTTCAAGCGATGAGAACGAAGAGCACGATATTTATTTAGTCGACAATAACGAGACTAACGCAAAAAATGCAGAAGAGCTTGACGTACAAGTTATACGCGGTAACGGTGCCCGCCCTCAAGTTCTAGCACAAGCCGGAATAATTCCCGGTGGAGATGTTGATATGTTAATCGCCTGCACAAATCGCGACGAAGTAAATATGTTAGCTTGTTGGATCGCAAAAAGTGCCGGAGTCCCTAAAGTCATTTCACGCGCAAGAAATTTAGAATTTACGGACTCGCCGGACTGGGGGAAAAAGTTAGGTATCGACATGATGATTTCTCCTGAAAGGTCAATAGCTCGCGAAGTTATGGGACTCTTGGCCGTGAGTTCTGCGACTCATACTGCTGAATTATTAGACGGCCGGGCAGCTTTATACACTCTAAAAATTTCGGAAAATTCCCCGCTTGTAAATATGGCCTTAAAAGATATTCGCCCCGCATTTCCTGAATTAATAGCAGTCTTTGTATATGTTACTCGCGAAAATGGAGAATCAGGAGTCCCGAATGGCTTTACAGTTTTAAATTCAGGCGATACATGTTATGTAGTTACTTATAAGAAGAGTGCGGAAATTTTGCAGGAATTATTCCAGCCAGATCCGGAAAAGAGTCGCCCATTGAGAAAATTATTTATAGTAGGAGGCGGCAAATTAGGGACTCAGATTGCCCAGCGTGTTAGACGTGATTTCGGAAATGTGAGTCTGCGCTTAATTGATAGAGACCCTGAGAGGTGCGAAAAACTTTCTGAAGAATTCGGGGAGGCTCTTGTAATAAATTGCGACGGTGCAGACAAAAAGACTCTTTCAGAAGAGGGAATCGAGTCAGCTGATGGCTATGTTTGTGCGACTGAATCGGACGAGCTTAATTTAATTTATTCAGTAATTGCTAAGAACATGGGCGCAAAAAAAACTATCGCAATCGTCAAGCGCAAAGATTATCAAGATTTGACTCAATCAATGTCAGTTGATGCAATTGTTGACCCTAATGAGGCGCTTTCAAATTTGTTATTGAGAGTCGTACGTTATCCGCGTCATACTCTAGCATATTCAATGATAGAAAAAATTAACGCTGAAATGTTAGAAGTCGTAATGAAAGAAGATAATGACTTAATCGGCAAAAGTTTAATGGAGCTTCATTTACAGAAGGGCGTTATAATTGCGTTACTTGGGCGCGGTGATGATGTATTAGTCCCGACTGGAGCAACAAAAATTTTAGCAGGGGATCATGTAATTTTATTTGCGTTGACTTCAATGATGCCAGATGCCGCAAAATTATTCGGAGCAGATTTAAACAATGAAGATTAAAACAGTTTCAGGCGTTATCGCTTTAATTTGTCTAGTAGTATCGTGTGCAATGATTCCGTCTTTGTTAATTGCTCTTTATGATGGCAGCAAGGACTCGAGTGCATTTGCTTTATCAATGTTTACAGGCTTTAATATATGCTTATTTTTGCGGATTTACTCTAAAGGCTTTTACTCGTCTATAGGGATTCGCGAGGGAGTCGGCATTACTGGATTCTCATGGATTGCTGCGTCATTGCTGGGAGCATTGCCTTATTATTTTTCCGGTTATGTGAGTTATACGGACGCATTTTTTGAGACTATGTCAGGATTTACTACAACGGGAGCTACTATAATGACTGATATAGAAGCATTGCCGCGCGGAATTTTATTATGGCGGTCTCTTACTCACTGGATGGGCGGAATGGGCATAATAGTTTTAAGTCTCGCAGTCCTGCCGTTCTTAGGAGTCTCAGGCATGGAAATGTACAAAGCTGAAGTGCCGGGAGTAACTGCTGAAAAATTGACTCCTCGTTTACATCAGACTGCTATATATTTATGGGGCGTTTATGTAGCTCTTACTTTGATTGAGACAGTATTATTATTTTCCGGAGGTATGAATTTATTTGATGCCTTTGCTCATTCATGTTCGACAATAGCGACGGGCGGATTTTCTACAAAGAATAATTCTATAGCATATTTTACGAGTCCGTTTATTCAATGGGTAATAATTATATTCATGTTCGCAAGCGGTGTTAATTTCTCGTTATATTTCCTGATATTAAATAAAAGATTCCGCGAATTTCTTGCCGACGAAGAATTTAAATTATATTTATTTATTACGGTGATAGCTGCTCTTGCTATGTCTATAGCTTTATATTTTGCCGGAGCTTTTCAGGGAATCGAGCACACTTTGAGACGTACATTTTTCCACGTTGTTAGTGTCATGACGACGACGGGATTTATTGTTGAAGATTATAATTTATGGCCTGAACTCACAAAATTTATATTTGTCCTGTTAATGTTCATAGGAGCGTCAGGAGGTTCAACGGGGGGCGGCTGTAAAGTTTCGCGATTTATCATAATAGGCCGTCAATTAAAACTAGAAATCTGGAGACTCTTACACCCTCGCGCAGTCTTAACAGCAAGATTAAACGGTCGTCCCATTTCAAAAAGTACGATGGACTCATCAGCGGCATTTTTTGTGTTATACATGATAATTTTAGCGGGTGCGACTCTGATAACAACTGCATTCGGTATAGAATTATTGACGGCTTTCACTGGCGTTGTAACGTGTTTGAGCAATGTCGGACCGGGTTTAAATGCTCTTGGCCCGGTAGAAAATTTTGCTTGGCTGCCTAGTTTTGTAAAATGGCTGTTTTCGTTTTGCATGTTAGCAGGAAGGCTTGAATTATTTGCAGTCCTGTTATTATTTGTGCCGGGGACTTATAAGAAATAAAAATTTGATTATCAGCGCGTTTTATTTACGTAGGGAAGAGATGAGGGCAAAATAAAAAATGTGAGTGTATAGCATTCACATAAAAAATTTTTCATGATATTTGCATGATAATATTATTTATAAAATTTTTTGCATTAAATCAAAATATAAGCGTTAAAATATTTAATAATTTCAAAGGAGTTGACAAAAATTTTGAATGACTATAGAAATGATAGATTACGCGTAAAGATTCAATTACGTTTGCAGTTAGTTTCATTTTTCAGTGGTGCGGCTACTATGATACTTGAATTAACAGGCTCGCGAATGGTAGCACCTTTTTTCGGGACATCTTTAATCGTATGGACTGCTTTAATCGGCATAATAATGACAAGTCTATGCATAGGGAACTGGCTGGGCGGTGCGGTTGTTGACAAGAATCCTGACGCAAAATTACTCGGGCGAATCTTAATTTTTGCGGCGATTATAATAGCTGTTACCGCATATTCAAGCAATATGATTTTAACTTGGCTGCAATCACTAGGACTAAATTTATATCTTGCTTCAGTCTTTGCGGCAGTAATTATATTTGCTCCTGCTAGTATATTGCTGGGTATGGTATCGCCTTTTGTAGCTCGTCTTGCTATGCAGAATGTTGACTCATCCGGTGCAGTCGTCGGGCGTTTATCGGCTTTAAATTCTGCTGGAAGTATTCTCGGGACATTCTTAGGCGGTTTTGTATTAATCTCATTATTTCCGTCGGGGATTATTTTAATGCTTTTATCGAGCTTGATTGCTTTATTGTCCGTCCTTGTTTATACAGGAGCATGGAGAAATATAATATTATTATTTATTCTTGCTGGAGCTACATATGCGGCTGAAAAATTAGGTTTACCATTTGCACCTCGCGGAGTCCAGATTGATACAGCATATAATCATCTTTCAATAATTGATCATGACGCGAAAAGCACTCGGACGGGCAGGCCTTTACGAGTATTAATCACAAATCCTGACGCGGCGCAATCATTAATGTATCTCGATAACCCCTCGGAATTAGTGAGCAGTTACACAAAATTTTATGATCTAGCTTTTCACTATAAGCCTGACACAAAAAAAGTTTTAATGCTTGGCGGGGGCGGTTATTGCTTTCCTCGTTATTTGTTGTCAGAACGTCCTGACGTGTCAATTGATGTAGTAGAGCTTGACTCGGGAATAACTGAGACGGCACGCGTATACTTTGATTTGAAGGATCACCCGAATTTGAGAATCTTTCACGAGGACGCGCGAACTTTTTTAAATCGTGCGAATAAAGACGGCTTTGATAAATATGACGCTATTTTAATGGACACTTTCAGCTCGTGGACTTCTATACCGTTTCAGATGACTACGATAGAGACTGCCGAGAAATTGCGAGAATTATTAAAACCTGATGGGACATTGATTGTAAATATTATAGCGTCTCTTTACGGCACTAAGTCCGGAGTCTTTCATGGAATTTATAAAGCGTTTAATACTTCATTTAGTACTATGATGATTTTCCCGGTTTTATTTGAAGAGCCTAAATACGCGCAAGTTCTACAAAATATTATACTCGTAGGAATGGGAGATACAGCCTCTACAGTGTCGCCGACTCCTGACGCAAAAATTTCGGCCTTGCTTTCTCATCAGTGGTTAGAGCCCTTTGTGCCTAATCCATCAATACCAGCATTTAGTGACTCATTTGCGCCTGTTGAGAGATATACGCTTGTGCAATAAAAAATTTTTTAAGGAGTTAATTAATAAATGAAGAAAAAAGAAAAGCAGCTTTCACTTGATAAGGCAAAATTTAAGAAGATACCTGATAAATATATTCAAGTCCCATTAGTGCCGGCTTGGATATTATTGCCTCTATGGTTTATATCGATGGCACTGCCGAATCTAGTATATTCCGGTATAAAATTTGCTGATACTCTGCACGTTATAAAATGGACAGTTACAGGAGTTCCCATTGCAATAGCTGTATTTATTGCGGGCTTGAGATTATTAATTTACGGTAAAGATAAAATTAGATTCAAGATTGATTTATTTGCAATTATATGGGCGGTCTTGTTAGCTTATTCTGCATTACAGCCGCTATGGGTAAATATATTTTCTCCGACAGGATTTGCGCTCGAGATGGTATGTTTTGTAGCTGTCTGGGCGTTTTATGTTATAAGCGTGTCTTCATTTCCTGAAGGCGGGCTGCGTTATGTATTATTGCTAGGGAATTTAAACGCGGCTTTGAATGTATTATATGCAGAACTTCAGATTAGAGATTTAAATAATTTCTCATTTCTTGACGGGACAATTTTTGAATCTTTAAAGCAATTCAGCAGCTTAATTTTGCCGACTCCCGGAAATTATATCGGAAATACTGCGCAGCAAAACATGTTCGGTTTATGGACGGCTGTAGCAGTTCTCGGAGCGATTTATTTATTTGTTTATGACGCATGGA
>CAJOEQ010000006.1 GCA_905233515.1 uncultured Synergistales bacterium | reverse complement strand
AAAATTGCATAGCCCAGCATTTGCCGTGATTCTCTGTTGTGTCATGTTCATAGAGAATTATAAACGGGTTATACTGATGAGAAGACATCCCGCGCCGGCTTCCGATTGAGAATAAACCATGTTGAATTTGTTGACGCTGAAAATTTCTCTCCATTGCATGACGGCCATAAAAAGTTATTAAATCAAATTCTCCGTGAGTGAAATCTAAGCATGAACTATATAATTTCTCGATTGTAAAAATTTTTGTCCCGGTATTCTTAATAATTGCGCTGCGAGTGATTATGTCTTTATCAGGAATTACCCCGTATAATAATTTTACGCTGAGTCCGAGTCTCTGATTCTCTAGATTTATTATCAGTGTTTGAGCCTCATCATCTGAATTCGCATAAACAGCAGGCAGCCCCTTAAGTGAATATTTACCCGGTTTAATTTCATGACTGATATAATGCAGATCCGCGCCGTAAGTTCCTTCAGAGTCTCGAATTATAAGCATTGAAGATCTATAATCGCCCGTGCCTTGAGTCGGGAATTCCTGCGGCAATGAGTCAAGTGAATAAGTCCTATTTTTGCCCGCATCGTAGGGACTCCCTGAAAATCCCCTGTCAGCAAATGTCAAAATCCAGTCCGCAAAACCTTGAGTCTTTCTCCCGTAATACAGGTGAAGGAGATAACCGAAGCTATCAGCCTTCATCTGATACGTTGAATTTTCCGTGTTAAGCGTGAAAATTTTTTTTCCTTTGTCGAATAATATCGGCAATTTTTTACACCTCATAAAAATTTTTTAATCATCACGCTATTTTACAGCACCATTGATAACGCCGTTAATTATTTGTTTCTGAGCAATTAAATAAAATATCAACATGGGCAGTAAAGCAAGCAGGTACGACGCAAAAGCAAGATTATAATTTGTCCCGAATTGAGTCTGAAAATTTAACTGTGCAAGGGGCAAGGTATTAACTCCACTTCCTGACATTATTACTAAAGGAGTCATTACGTCGTTCCATGTTCCTAAAGCTGTAAGGACTGCTACAGTAGCATGCATGGGCCACATTAAGGGGAATATTATTTTCCAGTAAGTTGTCCAAGTCGACGCGCCGTCAACATGTGCAGCCTCTTCAAGAGCAATCGGGATATTTTTAAGATAACCGGCATAAAGCAAAACATTCATGGGCATATAGAAAACTACATAAAGAATTATGACTCCGAACATGTTATCAATGTGTAATTGAGCAGTCTGCTTAACTAGAGGCATCATCAAAATTGCGAACGGTACGAACATGCCGCTGACTATATAGAAATAACTAAATCTATAAAATTTGCTTCTGTTCATGTTACGAGCGACCGCATAACCCATTAAAGAGTGAATAATTATAGAAAATATCATAGTTATAGCCGTGATTAAGAAACTATTAAATAACGAACGCCAGAAATCAGTAACTCTCATTGCTTCACGGAAATTGTCAAAGCTCCACGATTTAGGGAAGGACAAGAGCCCTATTACATCATTTGTCATTTCACTGGGCTGCTTAAAAGCTATAATCACTGTCATATATAACGGAAATAATACAGTAAACAAGCCGAGTAATAATAAAATTGTTACAGGCCAGTTAAATTTTTCTTTTACGAGTATATTTTGATTAGCCATGATTATAACTGCTCCTCCTTCTTATTTAAGAATCTTAATTGCAGAATCGAAATTACTACGATTACTATAAAGAATATTACAGCATTTGCGCTCTGAAAGCCGAATTGTCCGCCGTTCATACCGTTATTATAAATCAAGTATGAAATTGACTCAGTGCTTTGTGCGGGGCCTCCCTTAGTCAATGCCATAATTTGATCGAATACCATTAAATTATTTTTCATGCATAAGACCATATTAATCGTAAAAAACGGCATAATCAGCGGGAATGTTATATAACGAAATCTATTCCAGCCGGTTGCTCCGTCAAGTGCTGCTGCCTCGTAAACGTCTTCAGGTACAGTCTGAAGTCCTGAAATATAAATTAATGTGTTCATTGCTATAGACTGCCACGCGCAAACTATTACAATCGCCAGCCATGCCCAAGTTCGACTCGCAAGCATACTAGCAGCGTGAGTTATTGCCGGTAAAATGTACGTAAAAATATAGCTGAAAATATAGCCAACGACTAAAGCACCTAAAATATTAGGTATAAAATACATTCCGCGCAGAAAACTTTTAAATCTGATTTTGCTGTTCAGAGCTAAGGCCATAATCAGACTCAAAATATTTATTAAAATCGTGGCAACTAAAGCTAATTTAAACGTGAACCAGTAAGAATTGCCGACTCTTGTATCTGTGAATAAGTCTACATAATTTCTTAAGCCTACCCAGTCAAATGAACCGTAGCCCCTGAAATTCGTAAAACTATAAATAAAGCCTCGAATTAATGGCACTGTGTTAAATGCGAAAAATAATAATAAAATCGGTATCGCGATTAATAAAAAAGTGCGTTTTCTTTCATTCTGACTCTTCATAATTAAATAATCCCCCTTTCTTATTTGTGAGAGGCGTTATATTTTTTCAGCTTCTCGATAATATCACGATTGTAGCGCACCCAGTCAGTATCAAATTTTGCGAGAAAAGCGTTAATATCTCCGTGCAGTAAATAAGTCTGAATTTGAGCATCTACTGCCATTTCTGAAGGGTAGTGATGATCGTGATAATCTGCCATTTTGCCAGCGTCAATATATTTTCTCATTCCGTTAAGCATTGGAGTCAGGTTAAAATTTCCGATCTGACAAGGTACAGAGTTTTGATCGTTTACGTATGATTGAATATTCTCAGGGTCAAGCAGGAAATCAATAACTTCATAAGCGGCATCTTTATTCGGGCATGCCTCCATAACGCAGAACATAATATCAACGCCGGAATTTAAAGTGTGAGCGTTCGAGTCTTCTCGTCCGGGCATGACAAAAGAGTCTATATTCATAGTCGGATTTACTGAAAGAATTTGCGGGATTGCATAATTTCCGATAACGTACATTGCTGACTCACCGCGTGCAAAGGCTGTACAAGCGTCATTATAACCGTAAGCAAATGGGCCGGGCTCTGCATATTTGAGTATGCTGTAAATTTTTTCGGCTACTTCTCGATATTCTTTCGCAAAAGTCGCATTACCTAAATTGACTTCTTGACAGACATCAGCCCTCACAAGGTCAACCGCTAAAGCATTCCACGGAGCTAGAGTCGTCCATGTGTCTTTAAAGCCGAAATACATCGGAAGAATCCCCGCAGCTTTTATATCATCGCACAATTTTATAAAATCGCTCCAAGTTTCGGGAATTTTCCAGCCGTGAGAGTCAAAAATATCCTTGTTATAAAGAATTCCCGCCGCATTTGCCATGTAAGGGACTCCGAAAACGCCGGGAGTCGGTACAAATTTCAGACCGTTTATAATGTCAATATATGCCGGTTTGATTTTCTCGAGTCCTTTGTAACCTGACACATCAGCTAATAATCCCGCGTCTTGAAAATTTGAGAAATCCATATCTCCGCCGATTCCGATAATATCAGGGTAATTATCACGTATAAATCTCGTTTTTAAAATTGTCATGGGTTCATTAGGCGACGAAATTTTTAAGTGAATATTTTTGTGAGTGGCGTTAAATTTTTCTGCTAATGAGTCAAATGTCCTGAAGGCTTCAGGCTTATATTGAACTAATTCGATTTCAATAGGTGCTGCAAATGCTGAACTTACGAGACACAGCAAGAAAGCTAATATAAAAATTGAACGTCTCATATTTGCCCCCTCCTAGTGAATTATAGCCTGTTCTGTCTCTTTGTCGAACACGTGAATTTTATCGACATCAAAAGCAAAACTCATAGAATCCCCGACAGCTGCCCGGCTTCCTTGACCGACTTTTGCAGACATTGACGCGCCCGCGAAATCAAAATATAACTGAACTTCTGAGCCTAAAAGCTCAAACACTGTAATTTTTGCCTCAAATGGAGAAGTCAATTTGCAAAGACTCTCAGCTTTAGAGTCATAAACATTTTCAGGACGGACTCCCATGATTACATTTTTGCCCGTGTAGCCTTTTTCTTTCAAGATTGCTGCTTTCTCGTCAGGAAGTTCAAATTTTACTCCGCCGGCCTCAAGTGTAGCACCGTCAAATTTTGACTCAATAAAATTCATTTGAGGCGATCCGATAAAACCTGCTACAAAAATATTATTAGGCTTATTATAAAGATTAGTAGGTGAGTCGACTTGCTGAACTATTCCATCTTTCATTACTACAATGCGAGTCCCGAGAGTCATTGCTTCTGTTTGATCGTGAGTAACGTAAATAATTGTTGCGCCTAATCTGTCATGTAATTTAGCGATTTCTGCACGCATTTGCACTCTTAATTTTGCGTCAAGATTAGAAAGCGGCTCATCCATTAAGAAAACTTGCGGATTTCTTACAATTGCGCGACCCATTGCGACTCGTTGTCTCTGACCTCCTGATAATTGAGAAGGGCGGCGGTCTAAAACTTTTTCAAGTTCTAAGATTCTTGCTGCCTCACGTACTGCCTTGTCGATTTCTGATTTAGGCGTTTTCTTGAGCATGAGAGCAAATGCCATATTGTCATAAACTGTCATGTGAGGATAGAGCGCGTAATTCTGAAATACCATAGCAATATCTCTATCTTTTGACTCAACGTCATTTACTACGCGCTCGCCGATTTTCAGAGTCCCCGATGAAATATCTTCAAGCCCCGCTATCATTCGCAGAGTCGTTGACTTCCCGCAGCCTGAAGGTCCGACAAATATAATAAATTCCTTGTCAGCAATTTCAAGATTGAAATCTTTGACAGCCTCATAACCGTTTGGATATTTTTTCCAGATGTGTTGAAGTGATAATCCTGCCATTTGATGCAGACTCCTTTACGTAAAAAATTTTTATTTGGGAATTGTAAGTTATTTGCTATTGTAAGATAAAAATATATTTTCATGAATAGCTGAATATGTGCTAATATATGCCTTAATGCTTGTATTTTGTGTAAATTTTTATAAAAGTAGGTGAAATAATAATGAGCAATCTAAAATTTTCGATATTTAAGAATCAAAGTTTTGTAGATTTAGGGCTTTATCAATTCGGGCGTGAGGCATGTGAACCCGGTCATTTATTCGGACCAGCACGCAGGAATCATTATTTATTTCACTATGTAATCAACGGTCAAGGAACTTTACACGCAAGCGACTCTAAAGGCATCACAAATATTTTTAAGATTCATGCTGGAGAAGGATTCTTAATATTTCCTGAACAAATTAATTTATACGTTGCTGATATTAATAACCCGTGGGAATATGCTTGGCTTGAGTTCGACGGCTTGAGAGTAAAACAGGCTTTAGAGTCTGCTGGATTTTCTCAAGAAACACCGATATATAAAACTCACTTCCCGGAATTCAGAGAAAAATTACAAGACGAGATATTATATATAGTCAATAATAGCGAGTCTTCACAGTTTGAATTAATCGGACATTTATATTTATTCATGGATTATTTGACTCGTTCAGCAGAAAACGCGGGCCGGGTCATTACAAGCAGGCTCAGAGAGTTTTATATACGTGAGGCAATATCTTTTATAGAGAATAATTACCAGAAAAATATAACTATAGAAGAAATTGCCGCAGCACTGGGACTCAATCGAAGTTATTTCGGAAAAATTTTCAGACAGTCAACCGGAAAATCGCCGCAAAGATTCTTAATGAATTACAGAATGATAAAAGCTGCTGAAATATTAGCGACTACTAAGAAGCCCATTAACGAAATTTCTTTATCAGTGGGATATGAGAATCAAATGCATTTTTCGCGGGCTTTCAGGACGATTTACGGAATTTCTCCACGAACTTGGCGCAATAATCACAGCCAGAAATAAAAATTTATAGTCAGGAGGCATATAAATATTATAAAATATCACTATAAAATTTATTATGAGTAAATTTATACAGGAGCAATATATTTTATTGCAAAAAAATTTTTTGACAAGGGGGTAATTTTTGTGCTTGATAGTTCATTTTATGCAAAAACGGACGAAATTTTAAGCAAATATCCAGCACAGGAACGATCATTAATTCCTATTATTCACGAGATCCAAGAGACTTGGAATTATATTCCTGTTGAGCTGCTTTCTTATGTTGCCGATAAAATCGGAATAACTGAGACAAAGGCTTATAGTGTTGCGAGCTTCTACGAAAGATTTTCATTTGAGGCAAAGGGCAAATATATCATCAGAGTTTGTGACGGGACGGCCTGCCATGTTCGTCAATCGGTGCCGGTGCTTGAGCGTCTTCGTTCAGATTTAGGGCTTTCGGAGAAGAAACACACTACAGATGATATGTTATTTACTGTTGAGACTGTTTCATGCTTAGGGGCGTGCGGTCTTGCTCCTGCAATGATGGTAAATGATACAGTTCACCCGGCAATGACTCCAGATAAGGCTACAGCACTAATAAAAGAATTGAAAGAGGAGGCCGCCAACTCATGAACAGAATACAAAATTTTGAAGAGTTAAAGAAATTTCACGAACTTTTCAGCGAAAAAATAAAGAATGCTCCGTGCCGTGTATTAGTTTGTGCTGGTACTGGGTGCCAAGCCGGTGGAAGTGCGAAAATTGCAGAACGTTTTAATCAGCTTGCAGGCAACGATGAGAATATTTCTGTTGAATTCGCCCCCGAAGCTGCCGGTCATCCTGTAGGAGTTCGACGTACTGGGTGTCATGGATTCTGCGAAATGGGCCCGCTTGTAAGAATAGAGCCTCAAGGAATTCTATACACTAAAGTCAAGCCCGAAGACTGCGACGAAATTTTTGAGAAGACAATCAAGAACGGCGAAATTGTTAATAGACTCATTTATAAAATGGACGGCAAAGAATATATCACTCAGGAAGAAATCCCATTTTATGCAGGTCAGACTCGAGTCGTTCTCAAGAATTGCGGACATATTGACGCGGAACACATAGAAGAGGCAATTGCAAGCGGTGCTTATACGGCACTGGCAAAATCTCTTTTTACGATGACTCAAGATGAAGTTATACAGAAAATTTTAGATGCAAATTTAAGAGGTCGAGGCGGCGGCGGATTCCCAGCTGGTAAGAAATGGCAGCAAGTAGCTCGTCAACCTGAAAAAGTTCGTTATATTGTCTGCAACGGCGATGAAGGAGACCCCGGGGCATTTATGGATCGTTCGATTATGGAGGGCGACCCTCATAAAATGATCGAAGGAATGATTATAGCGGCCTATGCTGTCGGAGCTCATGAAGGTTATATTTATGTACGTGCAGAATATCCTTTAGCGGTCAAGAGATTGCAGCGAGCTATTGAACAAGCAACTGAAGCGGGGTTACTCGGTGAAAATATTTTAGGTTCGGGATTTGATTTTATTCTGCATATTAACCGCGGGGCGGGTGCTTTTGTTTGCGGAGAAGGCAGCGCATTAACGGCCTCAATCGAAGGTAAGCGCGGAATGCCCAGAGTCAAACCTCCTAGAACAGTCGAGCAGGGATTATTTGAGAAACCTACAGTATTAAATAATGTAGAAACTTTTGCGAATGTCCCAATGATAATTAATAACGGTGCAGAATGGTTTAAGGGATTCGGCACAGAGAAAAGCCCGGGCACAAAGGCATTTGCTCTTACTGGCAGCGTGAAGAATACCGGCTTAATTGAAGTCCCATTCGGAATAACACCGCGCGAAATAATATTTAACATAGGCGGGGGAATTCGCAACGATAAGAAATTTAAAGCTGTACAAATCGGCGGGCCTTCAGGTGGATGCTTAACTGAAAATCAGCTTGATGAACCTCTTGATTTCGATAACGTTAAAAAATTAGGCGTAATAGTCGGCTCGGGCGGTCTTGTCGTAATGGACGAAGATACTTGCATGGTTGAAGTCGCTAGATTCTTTATGGAATTCACACACAGAGAATCTTGCGGCAAATGCGTCCCATGTCGTGAAGGTACTCTCAGAATGCTTGAAATTTTAGAGAGAATCGTAGCAGGTCAAGGCGAAATGCAGGACATTGAGAAACTCCGCACGCTTTCAGACTTAATTATAAACACTGCTTTATGCGGTCTCGGTAAGAGTGCACCCCTTCCAGTTGTCAGCACGCTTGATAATTTCTTAGACGAATATCTTGAGCATATCCAGAATAAAAAATGTCCGGCTCATGTCTGTCAGAAACTCAAGCAATATATTATCGATAAGACAAAATGCAAAGCCTGCTCAAAATGTGCGAGGGGCTGTCCTGTACAAGCAATTCACGGCGCGCCTAAAACTCCGTACGAAATCGATCAATCTAAGTGCATTAAGTGCGGTGCTTGTATTAGTGCTTGTCCGTTTAAAGCTATTTATATCGCTTAGGAGGTGCCAAAATGGGAATTATGAAAATTGACGGCTACCCAGTCGAATTTACTGACGAGCCTAATATTTTATCAGTCATAAGGAAAGCCGGAATCGATTTGCCGACTCTGTGCTATCACTCTGAATTATCAATTTATGGAGCTTGCAGGCTTTGCAACGTTGAAGACGATAGAGGCCGAGTTTTCGCGTCATGTTCAGAACGTCCCCGCGATGGAATGAACATAAAGACAAATACGCCTCGTCTTGTTCATTATAGACGAATGATTATAGAATTATTGCTTGCGTCTCATGATCGTGATTGTACTTCGTGCGTTAAGAGCGGTGACTGCGATTTGCAGAAACTTGCTCACAGACTCGGAGTCGCGAGTGTCTCATATCCTGCTCATAAAGGAGAACACCCGATAGATTTTAGCTCACCTTCAATAATCAGGAATCCGAATAAATGTATACTTTGCGGCGATTGCGTGAGAGTCTGCGAAGGTTTACAGGGAGTTAACGCTATTGACTTCACCAGAAGAGGCACATATGCGACAGTAGCACCGGCATTTGATAAGGCACTTGCTAAGACAGATTGCGTAAATTGCGGTCAATGCCGTGTAGTTTGTCCGACGGGAGCAATAAGCATTAATACAAATATTCGTCCAGTCTGGGAAGCGTTATCAGATCCAAATGTGAAAGTTTTTGCTCAGGTTGCTCCAGCTGTAAGAGTCGCAGTTAGTCAGGCATTCGGAGGCGAACGAGGCGAAAACGTCATGGGTAAAATCGTGGCGGCTCTTCATAGACTCGGCTTTGATGAAGTCTATGATACAACTTTCGGTGCTGATATGACAATTTTAGAAGAGAGCAAAGAATTTCTAGAAATTTTTGAGAAAGGCGGCCCATTCCCATTATTGACATCGTGCTGTCCTGCGTGGGTTAGTTTCTGCGAAAAAAGATGGCCGGAATTTGTGCCTAATATTTCAACGAGTTATTCACCGATTCAGATGCTCGGCTCAGTAGCGCGTGAATATTTTGCAGATCCAGCTAAGAACGAGGGCAAAAAGATTCTTTCTGTTGGAATTATGCCGTGTACAGCTAAGAAGGCCGAAATTTTACGCGAGAATCTAAAACGAGACGGCAAACAAAATGTTGATTACGTTCTCACGACTGAAGAATTAATAACTATGATTAAGCGTGCAGGTATTCAATTCGACAGACTAGAGAGTGAAGCTGCTGATATGCCGTTCGGTATGGGATCAGGCGGCGGCGTGATATTTGGAAATTCCGGCGGTGTTATGGAAGCTGCACTTAGAACACTTTGCGAAGGCCCGGAACGTTCAGCGATTGAAGAATTAAGACACAGCGGAGTCAGAGGTCCCGGCCCATTACGTGAATTCATTTTCCATTACAAAGGCAATGAGATAAAAGCGGCTGTTGTGAGCGGACTTGCTGAAGCTGATAGATTATTACGTGCAATCAAGAGCGGAGAAAAATTTTTCCACTTTGTAGAAGTTATGGCATGTCGTCGAGGCTGTATCATGGGAGGCGGACAACCTACTCACGCGGGAGTCAGGACGAAAGAAGCTCGTAAACGCGGACTCTATGATTCAGACGTTAATACTCAAATTAAGAAGTCAAACGAGAATCCGACGGCGTTATCTATTTATCAGACATTAATAAAAGGTAGAGAGCACGAACTTCTTCACAGTCATAGCCATTAAATTTTATAGTGAGCGACAAGATATTTTTATATTTTGCCGCTCAAAATTTTATTTCTTGATTATTTTTCTCAGTCTGTAAAATCTTTCAGGTAATATCTAATTTTATTAAGAATAATATCAGCAGATTTTAAAGCCTGTTCTTTCAGCCATTTTTCTTGGATGGCTTTATAATTTGTTGTATCTTCCCAGAATTTAATTTCTTGATCGCTCAATATTCGGACATTTGCACCGGCTGACTCTAAAATTTTAATCTGATCATAATATGCAGCATTCATGACTTCACCGAGTTTTAAATATGCGATTTCTGCGGCGTTCTCTATTGCGCGTTTATCTAAGTCTGAAAGTTTCTCCCATGCTGCTTTATTCATTGCGATAATATATTCATGTCCGAGCCATAATTTTTGAGACGTTAAAATATTCGGTGCTGCCTTGTGAGCGTTAATATCATATCCGCTGTCAATATTTACTATTAAGCCGTCAAGAGTTCCATTATTGAGCGCGTCAAAAACTCCCTGCCCCCATGGCATTATTACGGGTGTTGCTCCTGAATTAGCAAGAAAATCTCTGTGCCAAAAACTTGCGCTTCTCCATTTTTGACTCTTAATAGATTTTAGATCTGTCATAGGTTTAGAACTGAAAAACGCAGCAGGGTAGCCGGTCGCAATAAAAATAACGTGTAATCCCTGTGATTCGATTTCCTGCAATAATTCGGGGATTTCTTTATAAATATTCCTGAAAAAATTTACTTGCTCTTGACCAGCCGGCCCCACAGGGAAACTCTTAAAAATTTGGTGTAATGGTAACTCTTTCGCGCAATATTCAGGCACTATTACGGTAATTTGAGCTTTTGAGCCGTCCTTAACAGTTTTTAATGCGTCGTAGCTTATACTGATTTCACCGTCCCAGTGAGAATTAATTTTTACTCTGCCTTGTGATTGCTCGTTGATGGCCTGAAAAAATACGTCATTTAAAAATTTTGTGCGCATATTCCCTAAAGGCTCATGATCTGAGTATATTAATTCAGTTTTTTTTTAACGCGTCAATAACTGCTAAAGTCATATCATCTACTAACATTGTCGCACCTGAAATTAAATCTACATTGAGAGCTTTGCCCTGACTGTCATATTTTACTGAGTCGATGCCGTTTTTTAACACCCAGTCTTCAAAATAAGCGGCCTGCTCCCACCAATCTTTTTTTATCGAGCTGACATTTTTCATGCCGTAATTGTCGTATTTTTCTTTGCTGCTCATGCCGTCATTAGTTATGAAATCAAGCAAAATTTTTATAATTTCACCGTCTTTGAATATAACATTAGCTACATAAAGACCGTATATACTATTATAAGAAGTGCCAGTCTTCAGAGTATAGCCGCCGTCTTCAATTTTTCCGTCAATGGCATTTTTTACGGCTTGAGATAATTCAGCGACATTGATTGTAGCTCCTGAAATTAAATCAGGATTCAGCGCATGACCTTTTTGATCTGTTTTGACGGAGTCGAGACCGTTTTTAACTACCCAGCTTTCATAATAAGCTACTTGCTCCCACCAGTCTTTATTAAGAGTGCTTACAGGTTTTATGCCGTAATTGTCGTGAAGTTCCTTGCTGCTTTTACCATTTGCGAGCCTGTCAATTAATTTTGCTGTCTTTCTCGATAACATTTGCGATATAGACTCCCCACTGCTGACTGTAATAAATGCCTGATTTCACGTTATAGGGATTTTCTGCGGCAAATGCAGCCTCATAAAATAAAAATGTTGCGATAAAAGCAAATAATAATTTTCTCATTGTTAAATTTCTCCTTTAATGTGTAAAATTTTCTCGGCGTTCTTATGAGCAATTAATTCTTTTTGTTCTAGAGTCAAAAAGTCAGCACTTACAAGAAAATCATAAAAATTTCCTTCTCTAATATACGGGTAATCAACAGCCCACAAAATATGTTCAGCTCCCATAAATTTAAAAGTGTCTTCAAATTGCATACATGATAACATGCCGCTTGGAGTGATATAAAAATTTTCTCGGTAGTAGTCAGAAATTTTTTTGCTTAATCCCGTCGTTTTTCGCTTAAGTATTGAGTCTATTCTGTCAAGATATGGGATTATTGTTTCGCCCCAATGACCGGCTATTATTTTGAGATTCGGCAGTCTCTCAAATATCCCAGCTAAAATTAATCTTATCTCATGAATTCCGACATCAATATGCCAGCCAAGCCCCGCGCTTGAGATTTGACCGGTTATAAACGGCGAAAATTCCGGCGATTTGTAGTAATAATCTTGAATGATTTTATTTATCGGAGCAGGGTGGAACGACAAAGGCACATCAAGTTTTGCAGCACTCTCAAAAATCGGAAAAAAATTTTTTTCGTCATAAAAATGTCCCTGATACTGACCAGCAAGAAGAGCACCGCAAAAATTATATTCTTTTACACAGCGTTCAAGCTCATTAGCTGCCTCGATTGGATTTGCCATAGGTAAAGTAGCAAAAGCCGCGAATCTTTCAGGATGAGACTTTACTTTTTCGGCTAAAATGTCATTAGCACGCTTGCAAATTCTCACAGATTCGGACTCTGGCACAATGTCAGAAACCGGCGAAGTATACGAAAGCACTTGCATATCAATTTTATTTTTATTCATGAAAGCAAGCCGCCCCGCCTCAGTATCAGTTAAAGCCTCACCAACAAAGACCATAGATTTATAAAATTCGGCCATTTCGGAATTTGCTGCTATTTGAGTTTTCGCGCTGAAATTATTATTTTCGTTAATTATTTCTTGATCAGTAAAATGCTCTTCAACTGCGTTCAAAAAATTATCAATCAAAGAAAATACTTGCTTGCGTTCGAGATCATTCATAAAAGCGACGTGAGGTGCATTCGGTATAACTTCAAATTTTGCAGATGGCAGTGAGTCAGCTACTTTTTGCCCCTCTGATACTGGGTTTACTTTATCGAATTCGCCTGTGATTACTAGTGCAGGGATTTTTACTTTTTTAATTTCCTCCATGTTATCGAACCCGACAAGAGCATTTAATATAGATATTTCGTTTTCATTCATGCGTGTTATATCTTCGTTGTTATAATTATCTCCTTTTCCGCGCGTGCCGATTAATACAATTTTTGAGAATAAATTATTATATTTTTCTGCTGCTTTGAGAGTTATATAACTTCCCATTGAGAAACCTATTATAACGGGCGATTTTAATTTATAGTGAGCAATCAATCCCGCTAAATCGTCAGCATCATCATCAAGAGTAAAAAATTTAGGTTTATCGCTTTGTCCGTGGCCTCGTGTATCATAGCTGAAGACGTGATAATTTTCTTTATAATAATCAAACAAGCTATTCATATATTCTTTAGAGTAACCGCGCCCGTGAATTAATATTATAGCTTGACCTTGCCCAGCTTCTTTTACTGAGAGATTTACGCCGTTAATCTTGATTAATTCAGAATTTGCAGACGCGCACCCAGTGAAAATTAATGAGATTATCAGCAAATATAAAAAAGTTTTCATAAAAATTTCTCCTTATTCATGCATAAAAAAATAAGTGAACTGATTTTGTATCAGCTCCCAGTTTCATAATTTAAGGCTTTGGCCCCACGCACTGCATAAGAGTAAAATTATGATTTTCAGTGAGTCCTAAAAGTTTTGTGAGCTTTTCACGGTCAAAATTCATTCTTGTTCTTGCTCCCCAGCCCTGAGAGGCCGCGTATAAATAAACTCCCTGCATTGACAGC
>CAJOEQ010000005.1:20788-27648 GCA_905233515.1 uncultured Synergistales bacterium | reverse complement strand
GAGGGGCGAAAAATTTTATTTCAACTATTTAATTACTATATCGGGCTGTGCTGACCCTGTGAATCTAACTGATGAGTCATACATTCCGAACGCGCTTATTTGCGGGACTTTGAACGTTCCCCGAGTAACCGCCCTCATCTTGAATCCGTATGATCTCTCACCGCTGACTCTGTTAAAGAATAATACAAGCCTGTCATCGCGAATATCACTCACAACCCCGTAGCCCGTATTAGTCTCACCGTCATCAAGTCTCGGATTCTCAAGCTCAAAACCTGCAGGGAGCAAATAACTTAACGCGAGATTATTTACTGACATTGACGGCCTGATAGTTAATACTGCCTGCACTATAGTACCGTGATTTATGGGCTGTGAAGGATTTAAAATATTTCCTTTCTCGTCAAAGTAAACGCACTCGACATTAATATTTTTGCGTTCAGGTTTAGGCTGAGTCTTTGTATAGCCTGTTACGCTCCATGAATAACAGCCTTGACCCGCTCCCTTTGCCTCGATTAAAATCGCCGAATCCTTTGGAAGTTCACCGACTTTTATAGAAGCTGCCTTGTGATTCTCAAATGTCAAAATCGCCGAGTCATTCGTCTCTGTGTTCACGTGTGCAGTAATATCACTTTTTGCGCTGACTGCCTCAATGTTATAGCGAGAAAGTGCAATCAATGCAGCTGAATTATCTTGAGTGCTGTACCAACCGCCATTACTGCCGAGATTTAATAAACGTGAAGCAAGTTCTGTTACTTCATTTGCTCGCGGGTCAACGTCAAGCCACATAGATAATAATAACGCCGTATTTCTAGCGTCTGACTCAAGAGTCCCGCCTGATGATTTGACTGATCCAATCTGCAAATTTTTCAATGAGTCAGAATTTCCGTCAATAAGAGCCTGCGCTCCTGCTAAATAAATATGTCCTGAAGGTCTGAGTCTCCTGTGATTCTCGCGCAAATATTCAAGCCATCCGAGCGGCTTTTCTCCGTTCAGAGTCATAACATAAACAGCATAGGCCTTTGTAGTCAAATCGTCGCGTTCATCATCGTTTGACTCATATGCGGGCATTGACGGTAAATACTGCCTCATCCAGTTTTTAACGCCCGTGAACATCTCTTCAGGGAAGTTAATTCCTTTTTTCTTGGCCTCAAGTAAGAAGTGCGCTGCGTAGACGCTCCCCCAGTTGAACGGCGTAGAATTCCCCGGCCACATTGCAAATGAACCGTCATATAACTGCATTGATTGAATTCTTATAATTGCATTGTCGACTTGTGATTGAATGCTTTCATCATTAATTGTGTCAGGGTCAATCTCTGCTAAAGCGTCAGGCAATATCAAGAACGGCCAAGCTCCTGAAATAGTTTGCTCAAGACAGCCATATGGATAATTGCGCAAGAAATTCACGGCCTGATTAAGACTCACTGCGGGAGTATCTGCGAGTGTGAGAGATCCCGTTATCTTCCCCGCAAAATCATTTAATGGCAGTTCTAATCTTGTGCGGCCTTCTTCAAAGATTCCTGAGCCTCCCATTGTTACAACCGGCCAAGCTGATCTAATCGGCATTTCGATTTCTTGCGTGAATTCGCGCTGCTGTCCGTTTTCGTTCCATGAAGTAATAATCTTTAAAGCCGCTCTCTCTGCTCCACCGAGTGCCTTTGCTGTAGTGTTAAATGACGCGCTTGCTCCGGCTGAAATGTTCAAGTCCGCAAATGTTTCTTTGAGCGATAACCCTTCAGGGACGAGAGTAATTTTTACGTTGCGATTTTGTCCTGACGTGTTAAATACTACAGTGGGAATCGTGAAAGAGTCATCAGGTGCGGCAAATCTAGGCATTCCCGTCTCTGTTACGATTTCGCGGGCAATCTGAATATTTTTCTCCGCATTACCGAAATTTTTACCCGATGCAGCAACTACACAAAGCCGGCCTCGTCCGCTGAATTCCGGTATATCAAGCTCAGTAGTAATTACTCCGTTTTTGTCGGGCGTTAATGTCCCTTCAAAGAGTGAAAGAATCTTGAATCTCTGAACGTTCGAATCACCTGCTAAAGCCGCGAGTCCTTCATCACCGGCGGGGTGTAATTGCTCGGTCGCTAAATCTTCAACGGGTATAATTTGATCGTAAATGTCGAATCCCTGAGAATTTAATTTTTTCATTCCCCAGAAATAATTAAGCAAATCCGGTGTCTTGTAACGAGTGAGTCCTAAAACTCCATCATCAACAAGTGCAATAGAGACATCCGCATTATTTGTAATTGACTGTGAGCTGCCTTTGAGAGTCAATTTTACCGGCAATTTTGAGGCAGGTTCTATCTTGTCAGGAGCGTCAATGTTTACTGCAATATTATAATCAGAAATATCAACTTTCACGCGCGCGAGTCCGATTGCCCTATGTGTTGCCCAGCCTTGTGAATCTTCCTGTTTAACCGGCCTGACAAGCCACGCAGTAACCCAGACATTTGGCCTCATGTTTTGATCGATTTTGAAGTCAAATTTTACTTCTGATTCTTCGACGCGCTGAATTTTACGTGTAATTAATTTCGAGTTCTCAAGAGTCAGCATTAACAAGCCTTCAAATGGAACTTTTACATTAACTACTGCATTATCACCGAGTTTGTAAGAATCTTTTTCCGGTTTGATTTCGATTCTGTCAATTAATTGCGAACCTCCGCCCGCTGAATGTGAAGAAGCATAGAATCTATATACAGCCCGCGCTATATCATCACCGTCTGAAATTTTTACCATGTAAGACCCGTAATTTTCCGGCTTAAATGACAACTCGGCGACTCCATTTTTAAGCGTGATTTCTTTCTCGTCGACCTGATTTAATTCTTCTGTACTCTGCCAGCGTTTTCTGCCGTCAATCTCTACAATGTTATAATCCCACGTTACTTTATAGAGTTCTGCTTTAAGTTCGCCGGGGTCTGCAGGTTCTTCATCGGGATTGATTGCTGCGACTCTGAATTTTGCGTCTTCATTAACTGTGAAATTTTCTTTAACGGGAGCAATTCCTAACAGCCACGGAGCAGGATAATACGGCCTTGTTATTGTGCTTGATACCCAGCGGCCTCCGTCTTCCATTACTTCAGCTTTCATGCTTACATTTATTAGAGTCGGTGCCTGCCAGTCCGCATCAAGAGTTAAACTCGCTTCTAATTTGCCGAAATTATCAAGTTTTCCTTCTCCGATTGAGCCTTCTTCAGGTGCGAATCTTCTCGACGGATCGCCGAATTTATAATCTTTCCATCTGTCTTGAGTCGGTGTGAAATTGCCTTCTCTTGCTGTCCATGAAACTTTATAGTCAAGTCCTGCACCGTCTACTCCGAAAAGCCAGCGCGCATATACATCAGTCGTGAATTTATCATTATGTAATAAATATTTCTTGTAACTGTTCATTTTGACTTCAAGACGAGGCGGGGCAAAATCTTCAACGTGGAAATTATACGAAGCAAGCGGCTTATTTTCTTGGCCGGGTATTACTATAGAAGCAGCCCAGAGTCCTGTTAATGCATTTGATGGGAGCTGTAAATTTGTTACTGCACTGCCCTTATCTGAAAGAGTTAGAGTCTCCTGCTTGACTTTGCGGCCTAAAGTATCACGGACAATAAACAAAACTGGGAATGACTCAGGAGTCGAAATATCAGCGTTTCTGACAATGGACTTGAAATTAACGAGTTCGCCCGTTCTGTAAATGTCTCTAGGTGAGAAAATAACAGCGTCGTAACCTGTTCGCAGCCATTCACGCCCTGAAGTGTCAAAAATTTCGCGGTCTAATAAATTTCTAGTCAATTGCACATATGTTAAATCAGTATGTCCGTCTTGAGTCTTTGAAATTACTGCGAGTGAAGGCTGATTATCTGAGTCCCATGTCTGTTTATTCGGGAGTTCATAGAAAAATACTCCGCCGTTATTTGTTTTGCCCTGTGCTAAGAGCTGTTTTTTGTCGGAGAAAATTTTTACTTCAGCGTCCTGAATCCCCCTAGCACTTGTAAGAGTATTGACCCAGATTAATATACTGTCTTCCCAGAGTCTGGCAGTCGCGGCCATGTCGCTTAAATTTATAATTTGACTCTCTTCGTCCCACCATTCTTTACTTGAGTCTCTAGCTGTGAGCATAAATAAACCTCTCTCACCGTTTACCATTTCTTGAACAGGTATAGAACGCCTTACAAGTTCATTTAATGGGAGGTCTAAGGGAATTTCTTTTGTGAAGACTCGGCGTGCAATATCGCGCTCAAAATTATCGTACTCTTTGCCGATTACATAGGGGATATTATTTTCGTACATGCGCCATAAATCGAGCTGTAATTTTTTGACGTTGCGCAATTCTATGGGAATCAAGCTATTTTCTAAGGCCGTCAAATATGACCCTGAAGCAGGAAGATTAATTCTTGAGCTTAAATCAGGCATGATAACGGCTTGTCTGAAATCTTCTTTTAAAACGAGTCCGCCCTTAGATGGGAATCCTTTTTTGAACGTGATAACAAATCTACTTCTAGGCTTGAACTCTGTAGAATTAATTTCAAATACTTCATCGCTCCAGCCTGATTCAAAATCTACATTACTGACAGGGGGATCAATTTTTATATAATTGCGCGCGGTCTTGACATCGACTCCGAAATTAAATCTTGCTGTGATTGAGTGATCTTCGCCGGGTACCAAATTCTGCACCATTAAGACGGGATCAAGAATCACAACTTCTGAAATATCGCGGTCGATTCCCATATCACCTTCACCGGATTTTAGGCCGGCTGCGATTGTAACTGTAAATTTTTGTCTTGATGAAGTTCTTTGCACGGGAACAGCGACTCGAATCGTTCGTGAAGGCAATGCACCATTAATATTATATGCAAGTTCGCGGCCTTCTGAGTTCTTAATCCGCATAAAGCCTTTAAGTCTCGCTGGATCTATACGCATGTTGAAATTCAGAGTAAAATACGCGTTTCCGTCCTTACCCATTGAGGCTTGAATATCAGTCGGTGAAAGTCCTTCAGTCTGGAATCTGAACGAACCGGGGCCGATATTATTTCCGCGTCTGTCTCGTAAATTATCGCGTAAAGTCGCCGTGTAAGTCGTCGCACCCTTCAATCATTCTGCCAGCGTCCTTCAAGCTGTAAAGGCGGGTTCACTTCAAACGGGAATAAATTATTTTCAGGAGTTATTAATTTGCCTGCCTGATTGCGATTGACTACGGGATTTCTGAAGACGATTCTAAATGAAACATTTTCAGGAACTGTGCCAGTAGGCGCGAAACTTTGAACTCCTGCGGGCAAATTCGAACGTGCCGGAGCCGAATAAGCTAAATTTACACTCATCAGGAGAATCAAAAGTGTCAGGAAAATTTTATGAGGCTTAAACAATTTTAGACATTCCTTTCTTAAAATTTGAAAATATATACATGTGAAATTATAGCGCGTAATTATCTGAGTTTAACTACAGGATTTTACAGTTTTTTATGAGAGATAAATTTTTTGTGTTATTCATGAGCAAATATTAATTTTTCTTGTGCATAATAAAGCCTCAATCTTTGCTATAATCTATTTAACTTAGACTAGCAAAAAATTATTTCACAAGTTTATATATAAATATAAAACAGGAGGCAAAAAATTTTACACTATGGAAGAAAAAAAGACTGTTGCAGCTGCCAGCCGTAAATGGGAAGTAGTTGTGTTTACACTCGGCAAAGATGCATTTGCTATAAACGTTAATAAGACTCGCGAAATTTTGAGATGGACAGGATGCAGGCCGATACCGACAAAAACTCCGGCATTCATTGGCATTACTACAATAAGAGAAGCGACTCTCCCGTTAATTGACCTGCGTATATTTCTAGGAATTGACTCGCCCGTCCCGATTGAACAAACTAAAGTAATGGTCGTTGAATTCAATGATATAAAATTAGGCTTTCTCGTTGATGGAGTCGAACGAATTAGACAGGTAAACGCTGAAGATTTAGACTCGTCGAAAATGCGCGGAGTTTCTCTAAAATGGGTCTTGTATATAATTAAACGCGATGAGAGAAATATTTTATTGCTTGATTACGAGGCAATTATACAAGAGACTGCGCCGGCGGTTGCTGAACACATGTTCGATCAAAATAAATTAAGCGTCTATCAAAAACAAATCGGCCATGTTGAAGATTTTCATATACTTGTTGCGGATGACTCGCCGTTATTGAGACAACAGACATGCGACGTGCTTAAACAATCAGGATTTACGAGCATTTACCCAGTTAAAGACGGAGTCGAGGCCAGAAAATTATTACTTGATCAGGGCGAAAATTTTGATTTATTGATTTCAGATATAGAGATGCCATTACTTGACGGCTTGAGCTTAGTGGAGACTTTGAGACAGGACGAGAGAGCCGCGGATTTGCCCGTTATATTATTCTCGTCAATCATGGTAAAAGATTTGCTTGACAGGGCCGAGTCGCTGAAAATTGTTCACGTTTTAAAGCCCGACGTGTATAAACTCGTTGAAGAAGTCATGAAAATTTATCATGATATAAAGCGTCATAGAAGTTTTTAGTGATTCCCCCTGAAATATAGACACTCAGGGGGAGCGCGTTTTATTGCAGGTCAAAATTTGTTTGAAATGTCATTGAATTTGTGCCGTCTGAAATAATTAAATTATCGCTCTGTTCTCTGAATGAGAGAGTCCCGCGTTCTGATTGTGTTGACGTATCGCCGTTAAGATATTTTTGCGCATGGAAAACGAAAAAATCCCGGTCTAATAAACGCGCTGTGTTATTCGTCTGATTGGCCATAAAATTGAAGACTCCCAGCATTAAAACCGAAAAAATTGCCATTGCCGTAATAAATTCTATGAGGGTTTCTGCTTTTAGACGACGCATAATAAATCACTCC
>CAJOEQ010000005.1:0-20767 GCA_905233515.1 uncultured Synergistales bacterium | reverse complement strand
TGCCAGAGTCAAGAAATTCACGAGTAAATTTATATTCATGACTCAAATTTTTTAACGCGTTGACCTGTGCAAGATTCCCAGTTTCTAGAATTATATAACGAGGCTTTAATTTATTTGCAAAAATTTCACGGTAAAATTTCATTCCGTCAATTCCCCCGTCAAGTGCATTAATAGGCTCATAATCTTTAACGCTCGAGTCAAGTTTTGCGATTTCTTGAGATTCTATATAAGGCGGGTTGCTGATTAATAAATTTATATTCTCGTTAAAACCGTCAAGAGATTTCACAATTTTTGAACGCTGATTTAAATTATAACGCGAAATATTTTCCCGAGCATAAAATAAAGCCTTCTCGCTGATGTCAAGCATATATGCAAATGAGTTAGCAAATTCAAGCAAAATAGTTACAGCAATACAGCCCGACCCAGTGCCGAAATCAAGAAATGAAAATTTTCCATCAGGATTAAAGCAATATTTTACAAGATTGATTAGTGATTCAGTGTCTTGACGAGGAATCAATACGCCCGGACCGACTCGAAAATCCCGCCCGTAAAAAGTTGATTCGCCGGTTATATATTGCAGAGGCTCACCGGACTCACGACGAGAAATAAAAGACTCAATTTTTGAGAGTTCATGACTTGAAAAATTTTGACGCGAGAAAATTTGCGAATGACTCATATTAAGAGCCGCCGACATCAGCCAAATTGATTCTTGGTAAAAATTTCTAATGCCAGCGGACTCTAAGCGTTTTGCGAAATAATTAATAACTTGCAAAATATTAGCCTTCTAAATCCTGTAATTTCTGAGTCTGTTCAGCTAATAACATCGCGTCAATCATCTCGTATAAATCGCCGTCTAAATAAGCCTCAAGTTTATAGAGAGTCAAATTTATTCTATGATCCGTTATTCTATTCTGCGGAAAATTATAAGTCCTGACTCTTTCGCTCCTGTCGCCTGATCCTATCATTCCCCGACGTTCTGAGGCTAATTCTGAATTCTGTTTTTGCTGCTCTAAATCATATAATTTAGTCTTCAAATATGACATTGCCCGCGCTCTGTTCTTAATTTGTGAGCGTTCATCCTGACAAGTTACGACTATACCCGTAGGAAGGTGCGTTATTCTCACTGCTGAGTCAGTCATATTAACGTGCTGGCCGCCTGCACCGCTTGACCTGTAAGTATCAATTTTCAAATCTTCCGGCCTGATTTCGACTTCTACATCATCAGCTTCAGGCATAACGGCAACAGTAGCCGCGCTCGTGTGAATTCGTCCGCTTGCTTCAGTAACGGGGACTCTCTGCACTCTATGAACGCCGGACTCATATTTCATTTTGCTGTAAGCTCCCTTGCTGTCGATTCGGAAAATAATTTCTTTATAGCCGCCTATTCCTGCTGTATTCGTTGAGCTGTCAATAATTTCAATTTTCCAGTGTTGACGTTCGCAGAATCTCACGTACATTCTAAATAAATCAGCCGCAAATAAAGTAGCCTCATCGCCGCCCGTTCCTGCACGAATTTCAACAACTACGCTTTGTCGTTAGGGTCTTGAGGCAGTAATAAAAGAGTCAAATCACGCGTAAAATTTTCGATTTTAGGTTCAAGATTTGAGAGTTCTTCACGCGCTAGAGTCTCAAGTTCTGAGTCGCCCGATTTGATTAACTCTTTTGCTTCAGATATAGATTTTAAAGCGTCCTGATATTCCCTATATTTATTTACAACCGGTTCAAGCTGTGCGCGTTTTTTGCCGAGTACCTGCAATTCTTTCGGGTTAGCTGCTATAGCGGGATCTGATAATTTATTGCCGACTTCTATATATTCCTGTTCAATAGCTTGTAATTTTGGCTCGATATTCATTTATAACACCACTTTTCTATTTATAGATTTATGATAATAAATTGCCTTCAAGTGCAGTATCAAGAGAAATTAAAGCGACTTCAGCTTGATTTATATTAGGCTCTCTTGTCGTCAAAAATTGCAGAGTCAAAAACGGTGCAATAATGCAAAATCCAAACTTCCCGGAATTCGCCGCGAGTCTTATAATCTCGTATGAAATCCCTATTACAACAGGAATTAATATAATTCGCGCTAGGACTTGCAAAATGAAACTTTCTCCGGCTATAAAAGTTTTTACAGGTGAGAAAACTATAATGCTTACTATTACGGCAATCAACAAAAACGAAGTCCCGCACCTCGGGTGAATTCGTGAACATTTCATAATATTTTCCGGAGTCATTTTTTGCCCGCTCTCGAATGCGTTAATAGTTTTGTGTTCTGCACCGTGATATTTAAAGACTTCGCGAATATCTGACCAGAGTCCTATAATTGCTACATATGCAATAAATATTACTGCTCGCAAAATGCCTTCTATAATATTCACATAAAGGGGAGTGCTTGCAAGAAATCCCGCCAGCCATAAAGGAAGAGCAATAAATAAACCTCCTACAGCAAAAACAGCAAGCGCAATCGACAATAAAATATCTTTGAAGGTCAATTTTTCCTGAGTCTCTTCAAGCGCAACTTCTGCCGAACGTGATAGAGCTTTAAAGCCAGTTGCTAACATTTCACACATAGTAACGACTCCGCGAATTAAAGGCAATTTATACGGGTATCTTTGAGTTCGTGAACTATGCGGCCAATTTTCTTTAAATACATCGCCCGCCGGCCTTCTTACAGCGAGTCCCCATAAATTTTGCCCCTTCATTAGGACTCCTTCAATAACTGCCTGACCTCCGACGGGAATTTTTTTAATATCTGACTCGGCCTCTAAAATAAATAAATTAATCGCGATTATAAATAATAAATTGCTAAACAAATAATAAATCCTCCATATTTTTATAAGGCTGATTGCATGAGCGAGTCTCTTCACATTTACCGAATATACACGAGGGGCCTGCTTTCTCAAATAAGACAGGTGCTTTTTCTCTCACAAGTATTAACATTTTCCGTGCTAGTTCGTGAATCTCCCATTGTGCGCGTCTGCAAAGTCTCAAGCTGAAAAAATGATGTAATTCACGCGCGTTCATAGTCATTACTAGTCTTGTAGAATGTCCATGAGGCAAAATAAATCGCGCGTCTTCTTTTGAGATTCCCATTTCCGTCAAAATTTTATAAGTTTTTTGCGCTGACTCGGCCTGCTCCTGGAAAATTTTTAACGCTTCCGGATTCTCTTGAATAGAAGGCGGAATAATTATTGAATCAGGTGAGAAATTCATTTTTACATAGCGTTGACTTTGCTGGCTGAAACTTGCGACTCTGTGTCTTACTAATTGATGAGAGGCGACTCGGCTTAATCCGTCGATTCCAAACGTAAAATTAACGTGTTCAAATGTTGATAAATGCCCGCTCTTGAATAAATCAGCTATTAATTTGCGTGATAAATTTTTTTCTTGAGCCTGTAACAAATCGCCCGCTGTTATGTCGCTGTAACAAATTTTAGCGGCTGCTGCAACGATCTGATCAGGTTCAGGAGTGTGAGCTAATAATATTACATTCATATTTACATAATAAAAAAAGGGGCTTAGGTTGCGCCCCTCGCGATGACAAAATAAATTTATACGTCCGTTTTCTGGCCGTAATTGATGCCCTGATATTTTTTCTGGAATTTCTCAAGGCGGCCTGCTTCAGTTAAAACTCTGCCCTTTTTGCCCGAATAGAACGGATGACAAGCTGAGCAGACACCGACTCTAATTTCCTTCATTGTTGAGCGAGTCATGAAAGTATTTCCGCACGCACATGTAACTTTGCATTCCTGATAGTCAGGATGTATTTTTTCTTTCATTGTAAAATTGCCTCCGGATAAAATAAATAAAAAATTAATGTCTGAGTCCAAGACGCTCAATTAATGAACGGTAGCGATTAAAATCCTTATTCATTAAGTAACGTAATAATCTCCTGCGGCTTCCGACCATCTTTAAAAGTCCTCGTCTTGAGTGAAAATCTTTCTTGTGAATCTTTAAATGTTCGGTGAGTTCGCGGATTCTTTCGGTCAAAATCGCAACTTGAACTTCGGGAGATCCCGTGTCTTTCTCGTGAGTCTTGTACTCTTCAATTACTGATTGTTTCTTTTCCTTCTGGATCATGAAAATTTTCCTCCTGATTTAATAAATACTTCAAAGCTGGGAATAAAGCTCAATCCAGTAAGCAATATTCTAAGCAGTGAGTTTGGCATACTCCCTAAATATATTAGAGATTGTGTTATCGTCAAACTTTGCCTAATTATTAAGGTCTTACAAGTTCTCCTTCAATGGTTAATGCCCTAACCATTTATTTTCGCACTTACTATAAGTTGGCGGATTTTACCCCCTTACTCAACTCATAAAAATTATAGTGTAAGCAAAAATATATTAACACTGTGATAAAAATTTTGCACCTGTTTATAAAAGCGAATTATAAAATTTTTTACAAGTTTACTAATTTTATATAGAGTCTTCCACGTACATAGTGAATCCCCTCCGCTAAAAATTTTTCTCCGTCTACTAATTTATAGAGTCTTCCTCGCGCGTAATTCGTCCCATCCGAGAAAAAAATTTTTCATGTAAATGCAAATATAATAAATTCACGCAGATTAATTAAAAGTGTTGCTATAATATAAAAAATTTCTCAACTTACAAAAAAAGGAGTTAATCAAACATGAAAGTTGCACTCGGTTGCGATCACGCGGGATATGTCTTAAAAGATACAGTTGTGAAATTCTTAGAGTCCCATAATATTGAAATTCTTGACATGGGAGCTTATGAATATAATAAAGAAGATGACTACGCTGACCCAGCTTTTAAAGTTGCCGGCGCAATCTTAGACGAAGAAGTCGACGAGGGAGTTTTAATATGCGGAACAGGTTTCGGAATCTCAATCGCAGCAAATAAAGTACCCGGAATTAGAGCCGTAGCCTGTCATACTGTCAACGATGCAAAAATGGCCAAAGCTCACAACAATATAAATATTATCGCACTCGGCGGGAGTGTTACAAAACCTGAAGAAGTCCCGGCAATTTTAGAGACTTGGTATAATACTCAATTCGAGGGCGGCCGTCATATACGCAGAATTAATAAAATTGCTAAGGCTGAGAAAGCGACTTTAACAATGATGCATCAGGGCGGCGGGAAGGTCGTTATATTTAATCATCCATTAGTACAGCACAAAGTCGGAATAATCAGAGACGTTAATACGAGCGTCAAGCAATTTAGAGAATTACTCAACGAAATAACGGGCTTGATGGTCTATGAAATTACACGAAATTTGCCGCTCACTGATAAAGAAGTAACAACACCGGTTGCAAAAACTACAGTGAAGACTCTTGAGGGCAAAAAGCTCGCAATTGTTCCAGTTTTGAGAGCAGGACTCGGAATGGTCGACGGAGTTTTACAGCTTGTGCCAAATGCTAAAGTCGGTCATATAGGATTATATAGAGATCCTGCAACTCTTGAGCCAGTAGAATATTACTGCAAATTACCTTTTGACATTGAAGAACGAGAAATATTTGTACTTGATCCCATGCTTGCAACGGGCGGAAGTTCAAGCGCGGCTATTTCGTTAATCAAGAAAAGGGGAGGCCGGAAAATTTCGCTTGTCTGCTTAATTGGTGCGCCTGAAGGAATCGAACGAGTCAATAAAGATCATCCGGACGTATCAATTTTTATTGCGGCGTTAGATTCACATTTGAACGATCACGGCTATATAGTACCCGGACTCGGTGATGCCGGCGATAGATTATTCGGGACAAAATAAATTGCCAGATATTGACGTTGAAGCCTTAATTTTCCTGATAATCGGTTTTTTCTGGGGCGGGTTTACTGCTCCGATCTCGATAAAATTAGCAGGAATTTACGGAATTATTGACATTCCTGACGCTAGAAAGATTCACAAAGGCAAAATGCCGCGCGGTGCGGGTCTTGGCCTGTGGGTTGGATATTTGCTTATGTCCGTTATCATGTCTGAGTCAATGCCCGAATTAAGATTTATTGCGACTGGAGCAACTATTATATTTTTCTGCGGTTATCTTGATGATATGTGCTCGCTGAGTCCTTTTTTGCGGCTCGGACTGCATTTTATAGCTGCGTCAATTGTTGTTTTGCCTCTGGGATTGCCTGTAACTCACACGATAATAGCTCTCGTTTGGCTTGCTGGAGTAACAAGTGCTTATAACTTAATTGACGGAATGAACGGATTATGTATCTCAATGTTTATAGCGTCGTCGGGAGCTTTGTATATTCTCGGCAAATCTTACGCTGGAATCTGTATGGGAGCAATGGCACTAGGAGTCTTATGTTGGAACTTCCCGGCGGCACAAACTTTTTTAGGCGATGGAGGCAGCACCCTTTTAGGATATTTATTTGCGTCTCATTTTCTGAAAAACGCTATGCCGAATTTGACTAATGCGAGATTTCTAGATATTTTGCTGCTGTTAATTTTATTCGGGGGGATTCCAGTAATTGACACTGTTATAGCATTTTCGCGGCGTATTCTTTCGGGCAAATCACCTTTTTATCCTGATAAGAAACATTTACATCACATTTTAATTTCGCTGACGGGTTCAAATGTCGTTACAGTCAGTATCCTGCTAATTCTTCAAGTGTTGACTTTGGCGGCTGGCCTGAGCGTTTATTTTAAGCTGCTATGATGAGGAAAATTATTTGTATAATCGGCACAAGACCGGAAGCTATAAAAATGGCTCCAGTGATTCAAGAATTACAGGGCGATAAAAATTTTTGCGTGAAGACTCTTGCGACTGGACAGCATACTGACATGTTAAGACAGGCTCTTGACGATTTTGATATTAAATCAGACTATGATTTAAACATTATGAAAGCTCGTCAATCACTTGATTATATTACTTCGAGCGTATTAACAGGAGTCGGCGAAATTTTAGACTCTGACTCTCAAGATATGATACTAGTACACGGTGATACATCAACGACTTTTGCGGCGGCTTTGGCAGGTTTCAATCGTCATATACCGGTCGGACATGTTGAGGCGGGACTCAGAAGTCATGATTTAAATTTGCCGTTTCCTGAAGAGGCGAACAGGGTATTAACTGACAGAATCGCGAGTTTATTTTTTGCACCGACTCAGGGAGATTATAATAATTTAATCAGTGAGGGAATTTCACAGGAGAAAATTTTTATAACTGGCAATACTGTAATTGACGCGCTTTATAAGATTTTAGCAAAACAAGTGAATCAGCCTTCATACTTGCAAAATATTCAAGACAGGCCGTTAATCTTAATGACAGCTCACAGGCGCGAATCATGGGGGGAAAGTTTAAGAAATATTTGCGCGGGAGTAATTGATATTATTCTTGCTCGTCCTGATGTAATTTTCTTGATTCCCTTGCATAAAAATCCCGTTGTGCGTGAAGTTATCAGGGATTGCCTGAAAGATTACGATAAAAATATAATTTTTACTGAGCCGCTTAATTATCCCGAATTCGTTAATGCAATGAATAAAAGCACGTTCATTTTATCAGACAGCGGGGGAGTTCAGGAAGAAGCAAGCGCAATTAACAAGCCTGTATTAATAATGCGTACATTGTCAGAACGTCCCGAGGCAGTGAATCACGGAACTTGTATATTAGTCGGCACAAAAAGGGACTCTATACGCGACGAGTCATTGAAATTATTAAATGATTCAAATTATATGCGGCAAATTTTAGCAAAAAATATAATGCCATTTGGAAATGGTACGGCCTCGCAAAAAATTCACGGGGCAATAAATAAATTTTTCCTAACAAAGGAGGCCGATTTAACATAGAAAATTTAAATGTAATGAAAATTACAGGGGGAATTCCTCTCAAAGGCACAATTAAGACTCAAGGCGCAAAAAATGCTGCGTTACCAGTTATGGCAGTTGCTTTGTTATTGAGGGGTGAGACTCTGACTCTTGATAACGTGCCGGATTTGTATGATATTCACTCAATGATGGAAATTTTGCAGACACTCGGAGTCGACGTTGAATATAAACATGACGGCAAAAATTCTCAAGCAATTTTCAGAGTCCCCGACGAACTAAAATGGGAAGTCCCCGAGTCTCTTGCTCGGAAAATGCGGGCTTCTTCTTTAATGCTTGGGCCGTTATTAGCGAATTGCGGGCGTGTCTCTCTACCATTGCCGGGCGGCTGTTCAATAGGAGCTAGACCCATAGATTTGCACTTGAAAGGCTTAAAACAAATGGGCGCGGAAATTGACATTAAAGACGGAGTCGTTCATGCGCGAGTCAAGGGTAGACTACGAGGCCGGAGAATTTATTTAGACTTCCCATCAGTTGGAGCTACTGAAAATTTAATGATGGCTGCTTCTCTCGCGTCAGGTGAGACAATCATAGAAAATATTGCGCGTGAACCTGAAATTGATAATCTTGCTGCTACTCTTAGATGTATAGGCGTAACTGTTGAGCTTGAAGGAGTCGGCGGCGTAAGAATCAAGGGAATCGATAAAGCTCATTCGGGACGCGATAAAGTTATACCAGATAGAATTGAGGCGTGTACTTATATTCTTGCTGGAGTAATGACTAATGGGCATATAAAAGTTGAAGATGTTGTCCCGTCTCATATTGATGCAATTCTCGCAAAAATGGAAGAAGCACGCGCAAAATTTACCGTCAAAAAAAATGTCGTTGAAATATTCCCCGCTAAACGTCTTCACCCTGTTACTATTAAGACAATGCCCTATCCCGGATTTCCTACTGATTCACAGCCTCAAATGGCCGCAGCTCTTTCACTGGCAGCAGGAGTCAGCACTATTGAAGAAAGCGTTTTCCAAGCAAGATTTCTTTATGCTCAAGAATTAAACAGGATGGGCGCAAATATTCAGATTTCGCGGGACGTTGCGATAATTCGGGGAGTCGAAAATTTACACGGTGCGGCAGTAAAAGCTACTGACTTAAGAGCCGGAGCTGCTTTGATAATTGCGGGACTGGCTGCGAAAGGTGAGACCCGAGTCGAAGATATGATACACGTTTGGCGGGGTTATGAGGCCATTGACAAGAAATTAACGGACTTAGGAGCAAAAGTTGAACTCATGTGAGACGCTGAAAAATATAGAAATTTTTGCATTTGTCGGACCAGCTGGAACCGGCAAGAGTCATCGTGCGACTCATGTTGCCAAGCAAAACGGAATCGATATTATAATTGATGACGGTTTATTAATTTCACGAGGCCGAATTTTAGCAGGTCGCAGCGCAAAATCTGAGATTAACAGACTCCGAGCAATCAGACGCGCAATTTTTGAATATCAAGATCACCGCGATGAAGTTGTAAAATATCTCACAAAGAATCCTCCTAAAAGATTAATGATTCTTGCTACTTCTGATGATATGATCGTGAAAATTATTACGAGGCTCGGGCTTAATTACCCGTCAAAGTTTATATACATTTCTGAAATTTCTACACCTGAAGAGATTGACGCGGCTTTACGTGAGAGACGCGAAAAAAAACAGCATGTCGTCCCAGTAGCTAAGGCACAAATTCAGCAAAATTTTGCGGGGAAACTCGTGAGTCAAATTCGAGGATTCTTCAGAGGGCGCGACAAAGAAGAAAGCAGTAATACAATTGTTAAGCCGTTATTTAGCTTTAATGGCCGAGTCAGTATTGAGTCAAATGCTATTATCGAAATGTGCAGAAAACTTTTAGAATTTCGCGGGCATGTCAAGAAAATACGTGATATTGATCTTGATATTTATGACGACAAAATCGAAATAACTATAGAGCTTGATTTAATTCTTGCTAATATGAGTGCACTATCAATCGCAAAAACTCTACAGCGCAGACTCAGATCAAGTATAAGTTATTTCACCGGCATGGACGTTAGACGCGTAAATATTCGAGTAAACGAAATTTTTTTATAAATCATGGCTGATATAAATATTAATTCAATCTGGGAAGATTTAAGCAATCAAATAAAAAATTGTAGCAAGTGCATTTTATGCAAGACTCGCAAAAATGTTGTAATAGGTGAAGGCAGGCGCGAAAATTGTAAACTCGTCATAATCGGAGAAGGCCCCGGCGAAACTGAAGACGAACAAGGCCGCCCATTTGTAGGAAGAGCAGGCGATTTATTGACTCGTTTTCTCAATGACGCAAGAATACCGCGCGATTCAATTTATATAACAAATATAGTTAAATGCAGACCGCCTGAAAATAGAGACCCCGCAAAAGATGAGACTCTAGCATGCAGTGATTTTCTTGAGAGTCAATTATTATTATTGCGTCCTTCACTAGTTATAACTCTTGGAAATCCTGCAACAAAATGGTTTCTCGGTACAAGTCAGGGAATCACTAGAGTTCGCGGGAACTGGGTAGATTGGCGGGGGATTCAGTTAATGCCGACTTTTCACCCGAGCTATATCTTACGGCAAAAAATAGCATCAGAATATAATAATTTAGTAGCTTTAGTGCGTAAAGATTTCGCCTCAGCTAGAATGAAACTCGACGCGCTGAAATAATTATTTAATAAGGAGCTGGAAAATTTTGACAGAAACAATAAGAAAGCCTAATCATCTCGCAATAATTCTTGACGGCAATGGACGCTGGGCAAAAAAAAGGGGACTCCCTCGATTAATGGGACATAGAGCGGGCTTGCGAAAACTTGAAAATATGGTCAGACTCGTTAAACGTGAAGGAATCAGATATTTTTCTGTTTATGCATTCTCGACTGAAAACTGGAATCGCCCAGTAATGGAAGTTACCGGCTTAATGAGCTTATTTCGTTATTATATCCGCAGAAAAGTTGACGAAATTAAATCAGAGGGCGCGCGTATAAGATTTTGCGGACGTAAAGACAGACTCCCCGAAGATTTATTAACTCAAATGAAATGGGCTGAAGATTATACGGCTGATCAGAAAATTTTAGATTTTATTTTGTGCATAAATTACGGCGGAAGGGCTGAAATTCTTGACGCTGTGAACTCTCTTATAAATTCAGGTCATACCGGCCAAGTAAGTGAAGAGGATTTGCGAAAACATTTTTATTTGCCCGATGTCCCTGATCCTGATTTAATAATTAGAACGAGCGGCGAATTAAGACTAAGCAATTTCTGGCTATGGGAGTCAGCATACAGCGAATATTATTTTACTGATATACACTGGCCTGATTTTGACGAGGCCGAATTAAAGAAGGCTTTAAACGATTACGCAGGGAGGGAGCGTCGTTATGGCGGGCTTAAAAGTTGATCGCGAGCTGCGTTTACGTACTCTAAGCAGTATTGTTATAGCCGGACTTGTTATATTTGCGATTTACTCGGGAGGATTATTCTGGAAAATTTTAGCGTCATTAATTGCTATTCTCTCACTCGGTGAATATTATAGACTTTTAGGAAGACTCGACGGCGTGAGACTTTCACCGGGAATCGGCTATATATTTTCGTTAATATTCTTAATTGCGGCAATGAGAGAAAACCCGCAGCCCATCGTGTTAGCTATGATTCTTTCATTGTGCGTGTTTATTGTATTCATGCTTGAAATTTTCCGGCGGCAGTCAACAAAAGGCACAAGTTACGCAATTTCTAATTCAGGCGGGATTATTTCCGGAGTTATTTATATTTCGATTCCTTGGACTTGTATGATAATGCTTCGTGAATATGCATTTGGGCGCGAGATGTTAATAACTTTATTTGTATGCACGTGGGCTTGTGATGTAGGAGCTTATATCGGCGGCAAAACTTTCGGAACTATAAAATTATGTCCATATGTGAGTCAAGGGAAGACGATTCAGGGCTTTGTCGCAGGCATAATCGGGAGTCTTATAGCAAATGCCGTATTAATTTATTCATTCAGTTTGCCGACTTATCCGACTATATTAATCGGGTTTATATGCGGTTTTGCGGGACAATTCGGGGACTTGGCCGAGTCATTAATAAAGCGTGAGGCCGGGCAGAAAGACTCAGGGAATCTTATTCCCGGACACGGGGGAATGCTTGACAGATTCGACAGTATTTTATTTAACGGCTTATTAACTTATTTAGTGCTTAGGGTGATACTATGATAAATCTTGCAGTAATAGGAGCAACGGGCAGCGTCGGGAGTTCTGTAATGTCAGTCTGTGAGGCTTGGCCTGATAAAATTTGCGTGAAAGCAATCGCGGCTAATTCAAGATCTGAGAAATTATTAAATCTCGCTGGAAAATTTAATATCAAGAAAATTTATATTTATCAGGAGTCCGGCGAGTCAGGGCTTGAAGAGATTGCTAATGATCCTGAAATAAATCATATAGTTTTCTCATCATCAGGAACTGACGCGATAAAAGCTCTATGCTTGGCACTGAAGAACGGCAAAAATATATCACTTGCAAATAAAGAAAGTATCGTAGTAGCTGGGAAGTGGGTAATGCCGTTAATAGATCATCCCGAACAGTTAAGACCAGTTGACAGCGAACATAACGCAATTTGGCAATGTCTTCACGGAGAAAATAAAAAATTTATCCGCAAAATTTTCTTAACAGCGTCAGGAGGGCCATTCAGAAATTATAATCATGAGCAATTAAAAAATGTAACTCCCGAAATGGCTTTAAATCATCCTGTTTGGAATATGGGCGCAAAAATTACGGTTGACAGTGCTACTCTCATGAATAAAGGCATTGAATTAATAGAAGCAATGTTCTTATTTGGACTCGAGCCTTCACAAGTCGACGCTTTTATTTCGCCCGGGTCATTCGTTCACGGATTAATAGAATTTGAAGACGGTAGCGTGAAATTATTAGCTGCTGAACCTGATATGAAATTGCCCGCAGCGTCCGCTATTTTCTGGCCTGAAAGATTCTTCCCGTGTGAAAGTTTCAAGCGGCCTGATTTTCTCTCACATGAGATAAAATTTTTTGAGATTGATACTTCAAGATTTCCAGCTATGAGAATAGCCCGTGAAGTCATGCGCATAAAAGGAGCTGCTCCGGCTGTAATGGTAGGTGCTGACGAGATAGCAGTAAATTTATTTTTATCGGGGCAAATTAGATTTAATGATATTGCGGCTTTAGTTGAAGAGACTCTAAATAATTGCGATTTGAGAGAACCTGCGAGTCTTGATGACGCTATAGAATGTCTTAATAATGCAAGAGTCAAAGCTCGTGAGATTTCAAAAAAATTTGCGGTGTAATACATGCGATTAACTATGTTAGGAACAGGAAACGCGCTTGTTACTGAATGTTATAATACTTGCTTTGTGATTCGTTCAGAAAATGGCAATATTTTAATTGACACAGGGGGCGGGAATTATATTTTGCATCAGTTAAGGCGCGTTAATCTTGATTTACAGGAAATTCACGACATTTTTATAACTCATTCGCATATAGATCACTTGTTAGGCTTAATATGGATAATTAGAATTTCCGCACAGCGCATGAATAAGAATAATTTTGACGGGAATATAAATATTTATTCGCATGATAAAGTCTTAAATCTTGTAATTGAACTAGCTGATAAATTATTATTGCCATATCAGGCCGGTTTTATAGGTAATCGGATTCATTTAATCAAGATAGACAATCACGAGTCAAGGAAAATAGCGGGGCTTGACTTCACATTTTTTGATATTGGCTCAAATCGCACTAAACAGTTCGGTTTTTGCATGAAATATGACGGCTCGAAAAAATTAACGTGCTGCGGTGATGAGCCATGCTCTGATTGGCTGTTACATGAGGCGTTTTGCTTATATTCTCAAGCTGATAAATTCAAGCCCTACGAAAAAAATCACTCAACAGTGAAGGACGCAAGCGAACTCGCACAGAGATTACACGTTAAAAATTTGCTGCTCTATCACACTGAAGACGAGAATTTATTAAACCGGCGCGAATTATACACTCAGGAAGCAAAAAAATATTTTACTGGAAAAATTTTTATTCCTGATGATTTAGAGACTCTCACGCTGTAAACATGAAAAATTTTATAACGCCGTGAACTCTATACGCAAGAATCACGGCAATTTTTACGCAAATATTTTAATTCCTTATGATTTCATGAAAAATTTTTAGCTGCCTATTTATCACGATACCGCAAATATTTCTCTACAAAATCACGAGTTAAAAATTTCTTTATCTATCATTTTTTCATGAGAGGCCGCTATAAGAGTCGTCGTTGTATTTCCGAACGCGTTTACTATGGCACATACCATATCAATAGCCGGAGCAACTGACATTAAAAGCGCAACAGCTTCAACGGGGCAGCCCAGCATTACAAGAACAGCCGTAATTGATATAAACGTACCGCCGGGAACTACAGGAGCAGCAACTCCGAGCAATAAAAACGTGAAAATCATTGATAAAGCTGTTAAAGGCGAGACATTTATTCCGTAAATATAAGCAAGAGTCAGAGACCCGAACGATAATTCTATACAACTTCCGAGTTTATTTATAGCAGTCCCTAAAGGTATAGAAATCGTGTAGAGTTTAGGATCTACTCCCATCTTTTCGCAGGCTTTAAGATTGTCAGGTATTGCTACATTGCTCGAACAAGTTACAAAAGATGTAATAATAGTCGGTATTGATTTAAGCAAAATTTTTAAAGGATTTAGACGGCCCATAAAAGCAGCGATTAATGTAAGTAATACAGAAATTGCAATAAAAGCTATTTCTATGGCTATTAATATTTCAATTAGTGATCTCATAGTTTTGCCGCCCATTGTCAAAATCAGCGACGTTATAGAACAAAATACTACAAGGGGAATAAATTTCATTACTGCTGTTGTAATCTGCATAAAAATTGTATTGCACTCATCGAGAAATTTTTTAAATGTATTAGTCCCTGTTTTAATCACTGCCCAGCCTAGTAAAATAGCAAGTACTATTAATTGCAGCATATCACCGTTCAAGAAAGGCTTAACGAGATTATCAGGGAAAATATTTATAATAGTGTCACGAACTGAGACGGAGCCGGAAATAATATTATTTGTATCTATAGAATTTATTGCGAGATCTGCGCCCGGCTTTAAAATATAAAATGTCGTTATGCCAGTAATAAGCGCGAGAATTTGCAGCAAAATAAAACATATTGTCAGAGTTCCGCCGATTTTTTTCAAGTCTGAAAGATTCCCGATATTAGTAATACACGATGATACAGAAAAAAATACAAGTGCTACAGCGCATAATTTAAGAGAATTCATAAAAATTTTATTCACGCTCGATAAAAACATGTCATTAATATACGTGCAGACAGATTCAGACGCAAAATTTTTCATGACAAGACCCGTTATTATCGCAAGAATCAAGGCCGCCCCCGTGTAATAAAGTGAAGTATACGGAGATTTTGACGCGGTAATAATTATATAATTTGTGCCTCTATGATGTTTATAGTGCAATTTTCCGGCAAATGATTTTATCAGTAAATTTGAAATCGCGCCGGCTGTTCCTGTTGAGATATTTTCTTGATTGAAATCTATACCAAAGTTTAGGCTGTCTTCAAAGTCAAATTTTTGACCTTTCACTGAGATATTTATTTTGACGCTGCCGAAGAATTTTTTTATATTTACGCAGATTTTATTATTTGCCGTGTCGTCTGCATGTTCAAGCAATTTATTAATACACTCTTCAGCCATTAATTGAGCTTGGCCGGCTTCTTTGTGATTAGTGATATATTTTTTTGTCTCATCACAAATAAAATTCATAGCTTCTGATATAGAATTCGTGTTAAATTCTTGATATGACAAAATTTTCCGCTCCCTGAGTCTTGAAATTATAAATTATTCTATCATATTTATATTTTATTTCAGCGGGCTATTATCTTGAGAAATATTCAAGAAATTTTCTAGCTGCTTTAGTGAAAAATGAGTCCTTTCTCCATGCTAGAACGAGTCCGGCTTTAATTTCAGGTTTTAACGGAATAAATTTTAACTTGTTTTCAGTGAGAGTGCTTATTATTCCCTCAATTGTAACGAGCATGCCAAGCCCTTCACGTACCATTATAGACGCGTTAAATGCAAGATTATGAGTCCCGATTATATTTAAACTTTCAATAGGATAGCCCAGCCAGTCGGAGAATTCGCCGTGTGATTTTGCCTGATGAGAAAATAATAACTCACGATCGCGCAAATCTTCAGGAGTAATAAAATTTTTAACTGCTAATTTATCAGTTAAGCGCACAATTACGCCCCATCTATCTGAATCAGGAAGTGCTATATAATCATATTTATTTAAATTCATTTTGCCGACGAATAGGCCGAAATCAATTAGTCCCTTGTCAAGTTTATCGGAAATGTCTTCAGCATCACCGCTTATCATGCGATATTTTATGCCGGGATGAGATTCGCGCAGAGATTTTATAATTTTTGCAAGATATTTGACTCCGGCTGTTTCTCCTGCACCTATATAGACAACTCCTTTAATGTTCGCATTATCTGAATCAGCAAGTTCCGCTAAAGTTTTTGACTCGAGTTCTATAATTTCTTGAGCGCGTTTCTTGAGCAATATGCCGTCTTCTGTGAGCCTTATATTATAATTTGTGCGAATATATAATTTTTTGCCGGTTTCTTCTTCCAACATTGCGATTTGACGTGAAAGAGTCGGCTGTGTGATATGCAATTTTAAGGCGGCTTTTGTTAAACTTTCTTGCTCGGCGATCTCGACAAAATATTTTAGCGTTCTTAATTCCATTAAATGACCTCTCATATAAAAATTTTGCTGCGTGATATAAAATAGTTAAGTCCTGAAATGCAGGCCGTTAATGCCCCTAACTATTTTGTAAATACTATCACATTATATATAATTTATCAGGGAGGTTATAAGAAAATGAGACATTGCGAAATTACCCGCCAAACACGCGAGACAAATATAAAACTTTTGCTAAATCTTGACGGTACCGGCAAAAATAATATAAAAACTGGCTGCGGATTTCTTGATCACATGTTAAATTTATTTGCGTCACACGGAAAATTTGATTTAGATATTCACTGCGAGGGAGATACTTTTGTTGATTATCATCACACAGTTGAAGATATAGGAATCGCGCTAGGTCAGGCATTTAATAAATCACTCGGCGAAAAACGCGGAATAACTCGTTACGGACATATAATTTTGCCGATGGATGAGGCTTTAATTCTCACTGCTATAGATTTTTCCGGACGGGCTTATTTAGGCTGGGACATGAATATAAACGCTCAAAAAGTGGGAGATTTTGACACTGAACTTGCGCAGGAGTTTTGGCTCGGTTTTGTGAGAAATTCCCTCAGTACTCTACATTTTAAGCAATTATCAGGAACTAACGCACATCACATAATAGAATGCGCCTTTAAATCAGCTGCCCGGAGTATTGCTCAAGCCGTTAAAATCAATCTTGATTATGTAACTGAGATTCCATCTACAAAAGGTGTGCTATAAAATTTTTATTTATAAGGAGTCAAAATAAATCATGAACGCAATTTTTACACGAGTCAGCACGAGACAATTTGAGTCCCGTGAAGTAGAAAGCAAGTATATCATCAAAATTTTACGTGCAGCGATGGCCGCTCCCAGTGCAATGAATCAACAGCCGTGGGAATTCTGGGTAATTAATGACAAAGATTTAATTTTACAGCTTTCAAAAGCGACTCCCTATTCAAAGCCCGCCGCAAATGCACCTGTTGTTATAGTGCCTTGTTATAACACTAAAAATTTACGAGTCCCCGAAATGGTAAATATTGACATGGCTATATCTGTTGAAAATATTTTAATTGAGGCTGAAGAGCTAGGACTCGGGGCTGTAATGCTGGGAATTGCTCCGAATGAAGAGAGAATGAAGGCCGTAGAAAAGATTTTGAATTTGCCCGAAAATTTTAGAGCGTTTACTATTATTCCGGTCGGCTGGCCGTTAAATAAGCACCCTCAAGAAGATAGATATGAGCCCTCAAGAATTCACGTTATATAAATTTGCTGAGTTATTAGACTCATGCAAGCGAGCGAGATTAACAGGGACTCGAGGCAGTGAAGAAATTTATAACTTGCAAATTGTTGACTGTTTAGAGTCTCTGAAATTTTTGCCTGAAGTAAGAAATATTATCGATGTCGGCAGCGGGGGCGGTCTTCCCGGAGTCGTCTGGGCAATAATGAGGCCTGAATCGCAAATTACTTTGATTGACAGCATAAATAAAAAATGTGAGGCCATGCAAGAAATAATTAACTCTCTTGAAATAAATAATGTAAATATAATTTGTGCAAGAAGTGAAGATTTTGCGAGGACTCACCGTGGAAAATTTGATTTAGCTTGTGCTCGTGCGGTTGCAAGTGCGGGAGTAACTGCTGAATTATTAGCTCCTCTTGTGAAAATTTCAGGGCAAATTATAACTTTCAAGGGCGAAAAAGTTCACGACGAATTAAGCGAGGTTAATAATAAATGGCATAAGCTGGGACTCTCTGAACCTGAAATAAAATTTTATGGAGATAAAGACTCGTATAAATGCCTTGTTATATGGGAGAAAATTTCAAAGTGTCCGAGCATTTACCCGCGAAAACCCGGCCAAGCAGCTATAAAAAAATTCTGGGAATGAGTGAGTGATTATTTATCATGAAATTAAAAAATTTGCGTGAAGTTATCTTATTCGGCAAAGTCTTATCAGCGGGCTTATTAATTGCGTGTTATGCATTTCTTAGTATATGGGCTTGCAACTGGCTTATAAAAAATGAATGGCCTTTATTAATTGCTTTGTGCGTTATTCCAGTTATAACGGGATTCGGGGTCTGGCAGGCGTGGCTGTTCGTGAAAAATAGCAGGAAGAATCAGAAATAAATGACTCTCCCTGCTGAAAAATTTTAATATGCTAACTTGAAAATTTCTAAAACGTCTTCAGGTTCTAATTTGCTTAATACTCCGAAAGACTCGCCCCGTGAAGCGTTATCAGCTAATTTCTGTACGTCTTCTTCTTTAATGCCTAATTCTCTTAAAGTAGTAGGAGCGTTAATATCTTTGAAGAAATCTTCTAATGCCTCAATTGCATCAAGTGCTTTGTCTTCGTCTGAGCCGTCATAAATATCAAATACAGCCTCACCGAGTCTAGCAAATGGCACGGGGTTATCTTCGTATAAATATCTCGCCCATGCAGGCATAATAATTGACAATGAAGCACCGTGAGCAGCTCCGAATAATAAGCTGATTGAATGTCCCATGCGATGAGATGAGAAATCCCCGCGTGCAGTCCTTCCCATTGAGAGAAAACCGCAATGCGCCATAGCTCCCGCCAAAGCATATTCACAGCGTAAATCATAATTTTTCGGGTCTTCGATTAAATCAGGAATGACTCTCATCATCGTACGAATTAATGAATAGCCGAGTTCGTCAACTAATTCGCTGCCCTCGTCGCCGTCTAAGACTCTTTCAAGAATATGAGCAATAATATCAACTCCGCCGTAAACTGTCTGTTTTTCCGGCAAAGTAACTTGAAATGAGGGATCAATCACTGAAATTTTAGGATAAAGTACAGGGCTGTTAATTGAAATTTTCAGACCTTTTTCAGGATTGCTGACGACTGCGATATTATTAACTTCACTTGAAGATGCCGACGCAGTTAATACGCCGTAAATGGGTAAAGCCTTAGAAATTTTTGATTTATCCTCAAATAAGTCCCATACGTCGCCTTCATAACATGACCCCGCAGCAATTGCCTTAGCAGAGTCAAAAACTGAACCGCCGCCCACTGGTAGAATCGCGTCAATTCCACCGGCTTTTACGCGTGAAACTCCTTCACGAACTTTGTCGATTCTGGGATTTGATTTAATATCGTTGACTTCAGAAAAATTTATACCGGCCTTATTTAACATGTCAGTAACTTGTGAATAAGCACCGCTCTTAAAAGTTCCTTTGCCGCCGAAAACTAACAAAACGCCGTGAATATTATCAGCTTTGAGTCTCGGTGCTAAGTCTTTAACTGTGTCTTTTCCGAATATTAATTCAGTCGGATTGTGCCACGTGAAATTTTGCATTAAATCTCATCACCTAAAAATTAAAATATTTTTTCGCGTTCTCATAGCTAATTCCGCGTACGATTTCGTGCAAAGTTTCTTTATCATCAGGGAAGAAGCCGGACTCAACCCATTCGCCGAGAATCCTGCATAAAATCCTTCTGAAATATTCATGTCTCGGATAACTTAAGAAACTGCGCGAGTCTGTCAACATTCCGATAAAGCCGGGTAAATAGCCTAAACTTGCAAGAGTCTTCATTTGCTTAGTCATTCCGTCAAAGTGATCTTCAAACCACCATGCTGAACCGTGCTGAATCTTTGAGACTCCCTCAATTACTGCACCCTGGAAACATCCGGCCATTGTATCAATTGAAGCGTTATCGTTACCGTCTAAGCTGTAAAGAATAGTTTTAGGCAGCTCATGAGTTTTCTCAAGTTCTCCGAGAAATGCCGCAGTCGTCATACTTGAAGCAGAATTATTTACGCAGTCAAAACCGGTATCAGGCCCGAGCTTATCGAACATAGGTGTATTATTATCGCGTCTGCACCCATAATGAAGCTGCATGACCCAGCCGCGTTTATTGTATTCACGAGCAACGAAAAGCAAAAATGCCGTCTTGTATTTGTCAATTGCTAGACGATCAATATTTCCACCGTTAAGACGATTAGCAAAAATTGACTCGATTTCTTGATCAGTCGCCATCTCACAAGGAATATAATCGGGGCCGTGATCGCTTAATTTACAGCCTTGACTCGCGAAAAAGTCCATGCGTTTAGAGAGTGCCGCTTTCAAGTCAGCAAATGATTTAATTTCCATTCCGGCAGCTTCTCCGAGTTTCTCAAGATAATTTTGCCAAGTATTGCGCTCAATGTTCATTGCTTTATCAGGCCGCCAAGCAGGAAGGACGCGAGTTTTGAAAGTTTTATCGGC
>CAJOEQ010000004.1 GCA_905233515.1 uncultured Synergistales bacterium | reverse complement strand
TAATTTGCTAAGTGAAATGCTTGACAGGTTCGGCAAAATTCCCGACGAGGCGAATTATTTAGCGGGACTCACTGCATTAAGAAATTTCGGCGGGCAATTTGGAATTAATAAGCTCGAAATCAGAAAAGGAGTAGTAAATATTTATTGCGAGAGTCGAGAAATTCCCGAAAATATCAAGAAATATTTGCGTTTTCTTGGCCGTAACATGAGATATATTAATTAATGTTATAATATTTCTCACGAGGGAGCCCCAGAGAGTAAGCAGGGACTCTTCAAACCGAGGGGATCCGCCCCTGCAGAAAGGCGGTGCAATGCGATGTCTAAAAAAGGCCGCAAAAACAACGCTAGTAAAAAGCAGCGACGTGATTACCTGTCGGGGTTACATCACCTAATCGCTGCTATATTCTATCTTGTGAAACTTGTCCTTTGTTTACTGGATAGGTTCTCCAGATAAAACGGGTAATTCTTTACTTAGTTGGAGTAGCTAGCTCCCTCACCGCTGCTCCTAATATTTTATCACAATTGATGTTCTTTTTCTTTAGCTGCCATATCTCGCAAAACTCTTCGCAAAATCTTCCCTGAGCCTGACAACGGAAATTCACTAACAAATTCTATAGCCCTAGGAGTCTTAAAATGTGCGAGTCTTTCTTTCGCAAATTTTATAATATCCCGTTTTTGATCGTTGCTGTCATCTGCTCCGTCTTCAAGCAAAATATAAGCCTTTGGAATTTGTCCGTTAATATCGTGAGGCATTCCAACAACAACGGCCTGACGTACTGCGGGATGTTCTGCTAAAACTTTCTCGACTTCCTGCGGGTATACGTTAAAGCCGCCGACTATTATAATATCTGTAACTCTATCAAGAATATACACAAAGCCTTCTGAGTCAATTCTCACGTAATCGCCCGTGTTAAAATATCCCTCTGAGTCAAATCTTTCTGCGCTTATTTCAGGAGCATGCAAATATCCCGGAGTTACTGAAGCTCCCTTCACCCATAAAACGCCCTCATTTTCCGGAGTGTCTTGTCCTTCTCTAGTCTTTAATTTATAGTGATAGCCGTTAAGCACTTGGCCTATACTGCCGACTTTTTGATTCACACAGTCTTGATTCATGCAAATAACTGGCGATGTTTCAGTCAGTCCGTAACCTTCTGTTATGTCTCGGCATAAAAGTTTTAATGATTGCTTGTGAACATTAGGATTTAATTTATCGCCGCCAGTACAAATTATTCTGATTCGTGATAGAGGCTCGGGAGGCATTTTACCTTTTTCGACTGACATTAATAAAAACGACATTATAGCAGGCACTACGAACATGACATCAATTTTTGCTTCAGTTATTGCTCTGATAGTTACACCGGGCGGCAGAAATGACGGGGCAATCGCTAATTTAGCATTCAAGACAAGCGGCAAAATTATTGTAACTGTGTAACCGAATGAGTGAAAATTTGGCAATACATTCAAGAAAGTATCTTGACTGCTCATTGAGTTTACTCTTTCATGAGTCGCTATGCAATTACTATATAAATTATCATGAGTCAACGGCACAGCTTTAGGGAGTCCCGTCGTCCCTGATGTCGAAAAAATTACGGCGTATTCTTCACTTTCCGGCGGCTGAGTCTTCCCTGAAATTTCCGGCAATTTCTCAGCGTTCAAATCACAAGTAAAACACGGCCAATTAACGCCCTTTAGCTCATGTTCTGATATTATTGCGAACGGCTTTATTAATTCAAGAGTTCCCGCTAATGACGAGCCAAATTTTTCATTGAGAGGGCAAAATATCCCGCCTAATTTCCAGACAGCTAGAGACAACGCAGGAACTAACGGCGAATTTCTTAGCATGACTACAAGCCTTTGACCTCGTGAGAATCCAGCGCGCTTTAATGTCTCCTCGCAATTATTTACAAGTTTCAACAAATCCCCGCGTTTATGCCAGACTCCCTCCCACCAGTATGAATTAATTTCGGGATCTGATTCTAAATTTTGCATAATAACTTTTTCGAGTCTCATTGTTTATCACGTTCTTTCTGACGCAAAACACGTCTTAAAATTTTACCAGTCGCAGAAATCGGCAAAGACTCTACAAATTCTATAGCTCTTGGGACTTTATAGTGCGATAATCTTTCTTTGCAGAATTTCTCGCTTTCAGTTACGTTGATTTCAGGATTACGAATTATAAACGCTTTTAGCACTACTCCGCTTATATCGTTAGGCATTCCCACTACAACAGCCGTATTTACTGCGGGATGTTCTGATAAAATAGCCTCGACTTCCTGAGGATACACGTTAAAGCCTCCGACTATGATAATATCAGTTACTCGATCTAAAATTTTTATATAACCGTCTGAGTCTATCTGCACGTAATCGCCGGTATTAAACCAGCCGTTAATAAATCTCTCGCGCGTAACTTCTTCAGCATGATAATAACATGATGTAACAGAAGGCCCCCGAGTCCATAAAACGCCTTCACCTGGAATGCTTAATTTTTCGCCTGACTCGCTGCGTAATTCTAACTCAAATCTAGGCAATGCAGGCCCTACAGTTCCTAATTTTCGCACTGCTGGAGTCGGATTCACGGCCAAGACCGGCGAACATTCTGTAATTCCGTAGCCTTCTATAACGGGGACTCCAAATGCTTGAGTGATTCTGTCGTCAAGTTTTGTGTTATATCTATCTCCGCCGGCTATAACGAGTTTTATTCCCGTTAATTTTTTGCCCGCACGTTCTAAGACTGAAGCCGCAAATCCCAGCATAGTGGGAACTAGTAATAACACTGTAGGCTTTGTTAGCTCAAGAGCTTTTATTACGTTTGAAGGAGGCATAAAATTTGCAACTAAAACTTGAGTCGCTCCCAGTATAAAGGGCAATACACTGCAAATAGTGAATCCGAACGCGTGAAAATTCGGCAAAACGTTCAATAAACTGTCAGAAGGTTTTAAATCCGGCACGTGTTCAAGACAGGCGACGCAATTATCATAAATATTCTCATGAGTTAGCGGGACTGCTTTAGGATCTCCTGTTGTTCCTGAAGTCGAGAAAATTACAGCAAGAGTCTTATCAAAATCATCAGCAGGCTGCAATTTTCCGCTAAATTTTTCATTGCCTCGTAACTCTTCAAATCCGAATCTAGCACAAACCCAGCCCGCATTATTTAATGAGTTCTCTAATTCGCTTTTTACTCCGTCTGATAGAATCACAGCAAAAGGCTTTAACAAGTCAAGAGTCTTTATTAGTGAAATTTCGCCGGTCTTCTCGTTCAATGGGCAGAAAACCCCGCCGAGTTTCCACGTTGCATAAATCATCGCTAGAGTCATCGGTGAATTTGGCATTAACACCGCTAATCTTTGGCCTGAAGTAAAGCCCGACTCTTTTAATAAGTCAGTAACTTTATTTGCAAGCTCGCTGAATTCTTTACGAGTCCACCATTTATTATTAAACCAGCAGCAATTATTATCAGGATTTGAATTTATATATTTGCTCATATAATCAGAGAGATTCATTTTTGCGACTCCTTTCACGCTTTATAAAATATGCACATAACGGAGCAAGAATTAACACGCTTGAAATTCCCGCATTACAGCCACCGCCGCCGCCTGAATGATACATATATACTTGCTGATTTACACTCACAGTAAAAGATATATTTGTTGCATCACCTGCAGGAAATGGCCGCGCTTCAACTGTTATGACTGACTCGCCTAATTCTTGGCCTGCTGTGAGTCTTATGCTGTCTCCTGAAATTATTTCAGCTGTAACTATATTATTTGCTGATGAGCTTACATTTAAAGAATAATCAGCGTCTTCAAATATTATGTCATTCATATCGATTATTACTTCAGGCGTTAAAATTCTTGTTTGTTCTGTATAGATTATCAAATCGTCTATAGGAGTTATTGAGGCTTTGAGGGGTCTTCTTGCTTCAGTGCCTACTGTTATATAAATAGCGTTTGAAGTTTTGCTCATTTCGCGCCCGTTTGAGTCCCAGCCGTGAACAGTTGCCGTTATGTAAGTGCTTCCAGTTCCTGCCGCGTGGGCTTGACCTTCTGAGTCGATTTCTATAATTGACTCGTTATCACTCTTCCATTCAACACCTGAAGGCGGATAATCACGAGTATTTAACGATGAGTCCAGCGGGTAAATGTCAATGCTTATTTTTTCAGTCGTGCTGACTTGCATATAAGGGTAATGATTTATAATTACGCTCTCAACTGCAACGGGTAAAGCCTCATAAGCTCCTGAATCACTATAATTTAATTGCGGCCTCGATGTTCCTATTTCGTCATAATCAACGCCGTAATTATTTGACGGATTCACAAAATCCCTTGCCGGTGATGTCCCAGTGAGCTTTATAATTTCTATATCGTCAACAGTTTCAAGCAATGGCAGCCCGTAAGAATTCGTTAAAAGCACGTCGCTTAATTTCTGACCTGATAAATTATTAGATCCGAAATTGTAATTACTTGTCCCGATAATATTATCATCGCCGGTTAAATTCGCCGAGTCAGCTTTATAAATATCGTTGCTGCTGGTATTGCCGACTATTATTGACGCAAAAATATTCATTGTCCCATTTCTGACAGCAAGTGCGCCGTTATCTGCGATATTTCCTGCAATCGTGCAAAAAATTAATCTCGTCGTACCGTTCGTAGCACATACAGCCCCGCCGAAATTCTCGGACTCGTTATTATAAAATGTGCAGTTAGTGAATTCGACATTTGAGTCAGGGCCGGTAACTTTTACAGCTCCTCCGTCATCTGCTATAACTTTTCCGCCTTTAAATGTTATGCTGTCAAATAAAACAGTCCCAGCTGTAACAGTAAAAAGCCTCGTACCGTTCGCAGCATTGAGAGACACCCCGCCGCCGTCAATAATGACATTTGAATTCAGCGTTAATTCTTTAGGAAGAGTCAGAGATTTTATAGACGAGTCAAAATTAATATAATTCTCTGTGCTTTGTGAAGAGTTTACGCCGTTGACAGCCGCAGCAAGTGAGCCAGTGCCGTCCGCATTAGTCGTTGTTACTGTGAAAGTTTCTGCCCATGATATAGAACTCATCACGAGCAAAAATATAATTACAGCAAAAAATTTCTTGTGCATGAATGTCAAACCTCCTGAAAATTTTATTATGATTTAACACGCTATATTTTAACTGTTGAGTCTGGATTCTGTGAAAGATTCTATAAATTTTTTACATGATTTTATGATTCAAAAACGAAAAAATTTTTATAAATCCCTCGCAAATTATGAAATCACGCAATATTTATTAATAGTCATTCCCCGCCGCCTTCCTTCCTCCCGCCCTAAAAAATTTTTAAAGACTTCCTCAAAAAATTACGCGTTATAATTTATTTTATTATTCTCTTAATTGTAGTAAAATCATAACACAAATAAATTTCATACAATTTTTATATATTCTGAGGAGGGGTTTTTCACTTATGGCATCAAAACGAAATTGGAAAACTATGGACGGAAATGAAGCAGTTGCTCACGTAGCTTATGCATTTTCCGAGATGGCGACAATTTACCCGATCACACCTTCATCACCTATGCCCGAACACATTGACGAATGGGCAGCACATGGACGCAAAAATATTTTTGGTCATACTGTAAAAGTAACTGAAATGCAGAGTGAAGCAGGAGCCGCAGGAGCTTGTCATGGTGCATTATCAGCCGGAGCACTCGCAAGCACTTATACAGCATCACAGGGATTATTACTTATGATTCCTAACATGTATAAAATCGCGGGCGAATTATTACCGGGCGTTTTCCATGTAACAGCTAGAGCTATAGCAATGCACGCACTCTCAATTTTCGGAGATCACAGCGATGTAATGTCAACAAGAATGACAGGCTTTACTATGATTGCCGGCGGATCAGTTCAGGAAGCTCACGACATGGCCGCAGTTGCTCATTTAACAGCAATTAAATCAAGCGTCCCAGTATTGAATTTCTTTGACGGATTCAGAACTTCACACGAGATTCAGAAAGTTGATGCGTTTGATTATGCAGATCTAGCAAAATTAGTTGATTATGACGCTATAGCAGCATTTAGAGACCGCTCAATGAGACCCGAGAAGCCATATACTAAGGGAACAGCGCAGAATCCTGATATTTTCTTCCAAGCAAAAGAAGCATCACAGCCGTTTATCGACGCAGTACCTGACATCGTAGCAGGTTACATGAATGATATTTGCGGAATTTGCGGACGTGAATATCACCCGTTCAATTATTACGGAGCTCCTGACGCTGAAAGAGTAATTATCGCAATGGGTTCAGTCTGTCAGGCAATTGAAGAGACTGTAGATTATCTCAACGCACGCGGCGAAAAAGTCGGAGTCATTGAAGTTCATTTATACCGCCCATTCTCACCGAAATATTTCTTTAGGGCTCTTCCTGCAACTGTTAAAGCAATCGCAGTACTTGATAGAGTTAAAGAAGTCGGCGCACTCGGAGGCCCATTATATGAAGATGTCTGCTCACTTTTCGCAGGAAATTGCAAAGCTCCTATAATTGTCGGTGGACGTTATGGACTCGGCTCAAAAGATACTACACCCAGCGACTTGAAAGCATGCTTTGATAACTTGAAACTCTTTGAGCCTCGAAATAATTTCACACTTGGAATTATCGACGATGTTAATGACTCTTCATTAATTCCCACTGAACACATTAACGCCGCCGCAGAAGGTACAGTCTGCTGTAAATTCTGGGGACTCGGCAGTGACGGAACAGTCGGAGCTAACAAGAACAGCATTAAAATTATCGGCGATCACACTGATATGTACGCACAGGGCTATTTTGATTATGACTCAAAGAAGTCCGGCGGTATCACAATGTCGCATTTAAGATTCGGCAAATCCCCGATTAAGTCTACTTATTTAATTGACCACGCAGATTTTATCGCATGCCATAAACAGGAATATGTGAATCAGTATGATTTACTTCAGGGCATGAAAGAGGGCGGCACTTTCTTACTTAATACACAGTGGATGACTCTTGAAGCACTTGAGGAGCATTTACCGGCATCACTTAAGAGAAAACTTGCAAATCTCGGCTGCAAATTCTATATCATTAACGCTGTTGACGAGGCTCAGAAACTCGGACTCGGAAGCAGAACGAATACAATAATGCAGTCAGCTTTCTTTAAACTTGCGAACGTTATTCCGATTGATGACGCTGTTAAATTCATGAAAGAGGCTATTGTACATTCATACGGCGCAAAGGGTGAAGACGTTGTACAGAAAAATTATTCAGCAGTTGACGCAGGACTCGCGGGCTTAGTTGAAATCACAGTCCCCGAATCATGGAAGACAGCCGAAGAGAAAGCTCACAAGAGACCCGGCCTTCCTTCAGAGATTCCCGAATTCATTAGCTATCAAGTCGACACGATTAATGCACAGAAAGGAAATACACTTCCTGCGAGCGCATTTGTTGACGGTTACGAAGATGGCCACTTCCCAGCAGGCACAAGCAAATACGAGAAACGCGGAGTCGCTGTCAATGTCCCTGAATGGAACGGCGCAAAATGTATACAGTGTAATCAATGCTCAATGGTATGTCCTCACGCGGCGATTCGTCCGTTCTTACTCAATGCAGAAGAGCAGGCAATCATGCCGGAGAATTTTGGAGCTGTCGAAATCAAAGCACCTAAACTCAAAGCAGCAGGATATAAATATAAAATGCAGGTTGATGTACTTGACTGCTTAGGCTGCGGAAATTGCGCGGATATTTGCCCGGTTAAAGCTCTCGAAATGAAGCCTACAGCTACTCAGAGTGCAGAGATTCCTAATTGGACATTTGCATTTGAAGAAGTTGCTGACAAGGCCGATGCTGGCGATAAATTCACAGTACAGGGCTCACAGTTCCAGAGGCCATTATTTGAATTCAGCGGTGCATGTGCGGGCTGCGGTGAAACTCCATATGCGAAATTAATCACCCAGTTATTTGGCTCAAGAATGATCGTAGCAAATGCAACAGGCTGTTCATCAATTTGGGGCGGCTCTGCTCCTTCAATGCCTTACACAGTCGACGCTAACGGACACGGCCCTGCATGGGGTAACTCATTATTTGAGGACGCGGCAGAATACGGCATGGGCATGAAATTATCTCTTAATGTCATGGTCAATTACTTGACAACAGCGGCGAAAAATTTAATCGCTATGGATGTTCCCGAAGAAATGAAGGCAATTTTACAGGGCTGGCTTGACGTTCACGAGGACGGCGAAGCAAGTGTTGCGGCGGCGGCAAAAGTTGACGAAATGCTCGATAAAGTTTGCTGCGGGTGCTGTGAGTGCGGAAAATCTCTCTGTGATTTCAGCGAAGACGCACAGAAAGAAATTTGCACACTCGTTGAATATCGTGATTATCTCGTGAAAAAATCTGTCTGGATCATCGGCGGAGACGGCTGGGGCTATGATATTGGCTACGGCGGATTAGATCACGTACTCGGAAGCGGTGAAGATGTCAACGTTCTTGTATTAGATACAGAAGTTTATTCGAACACCGGCGGCCAGTCTTCAAAGTCAACACCTACAGCGGCAATCGCTCAATTTGCAGCAAGCGGCAAGAGAACCCGCAAAAAGGATCTTGGACGCATGGCAATGACTTACGGCACTGTTTACGTTGCTCAAGTCGGAATGGGAGCAGATAAGAATCAATTAATCAAAGCTCTCAAGGAAGCCGAAGCGCACAAAGGCCCGTCATTAATTATCGCCTATGCACCTTGTATCAATCACGGAATCCGCGCAGGTATGGGCAAAACTCAGGAGCGTACAAAGCTCGCAGTCGAAAAAGGTTACTGGCATTTGTACAGATATAATCCTGATGTTGTAGGCAAGAATCCCTTCACCCTTGACAGCAAAGCACCGAAGTTATTTGATGATAAGGACGCATTTATTGCCCAGTATAAAGAATTCTTGCTCGGTGAAGTCAGATACTCGTCATTAAAGAGGGGCTTCCCTGATATTGCTGACGAATTATTTGACAAGAACGCGGCAGAAGCAAGAGAACGTTACGAGACTTACAAGACACTCGCGGAAATAGGCGCGCAGCCTGTTGAGGCAAAATAATAAATCTGACAAATTTTATCAGTAATAAATCGTAGTTTACAGTCGGGTGTTCTAGTGAATGCCCGATTTTTTCTGTATGATAAAATCTCCTCGTTGTAAATGTAAATTTTATATTTTATTATCCCGATATAACATATATGACTTATGCATAAAAAATTTTTATGTGTAATGATTTATATATTTATAAGGGAAGAAAAGGAGATCTTACAATGAAGAAAAGAATTTATGCGCGCAAGGGTTTCACGTTGGTCGAACTGCTTATCGTCATCGTGGTAATTGGCATTTTGTCGGCTATGATGATGTTATCCAGTACTGAGGCAATGAGCTCGGCGAAGGCTTCAAATATAGCAAGCAATTTACGAAATATCAAGACGGCGACTCTTGCTTGGTACGCAGACCACACTGACTGGGTTTCACCGGATTTGAAAGTAACCATAGGCACAAACGCTAATAAACAAATTCATGATGTAATTGGAACTGGTGATAATCAGGCTAATATCCTCAAATATTTTAACAATGAAGGATCTATCACTTTGAAGGGTAATTCTAATGATGGAAGTGGTGAATATGTAATAAGAGCGGTTGATAATTCTGATAACAGTGCTACTGGTAGTAGAAGAGTCTGGTATGTAGGCTATGTATTTACAGCAGGTGAAAGAAATAACGTTAGAGAGAAACTTGCAGGCAGGGCTAAAACTCTTGGGTTAAAATTTGGTACTAAAGACGCTGGCAACCTAACTACTACTGCTGACGGTAAAAATGCGGTTTGGCTGTTAGTTCTCGGTACACCTGAAAGCTAAGAGTATCGTAAACAATATAATAATTAGTGACAGGAGAAGCTCATCTTATGAAGAAAGAAAAATACTCGCGCAAGGGATTCACTTTAGTGGAGCTTTTAATTGTCATTGTAGTGATAGGGATTCTTTCAGCTATGATGATGCTCTCAAGTACTGAGGCAATGAGTTCGGCAAGAGCTGCTAAAATTATATCTGACTTGCGAAACCTCAAGACAGCAGTAACAGCTTGGTACGTGGATCATCAAGATTTAGTCGGCCCGGATGGTAAAGTGAGACTTAATACTACGACTAATACTTATGAAAACCTTCAAGATCTCATTTGTAAGAAGAATAACAATTTAAAATCGAGCATGAAAAAATATTTGAATAATGAGAGCTCATGGAGTTTCAACGATGGTAATAGCGGCACAGATCCAATCAAAGAGGGCGGTTACGGTGTCTGTGATGGAGGCAGTAATGCAGGCAGCAATAAAGGCGAAAACAGAACAAGCTGGTTCGTAGGTTATAAGTTTGCTGCCAATGAGGATTCAGTAAAAGAAAAACTTTACGGGCGGGCAAAATCTCTCGGATTAGTTTTTTCCAGCAATACCCCTAACAACTATACTAGTTCTGGCAGCGGCAAAGCTACTGGCGATAAAATTGTTTGGATGAAAGTATTCGGAGATTATCAAGTAACGACTAATTACGAGTAAATTTTGCTGTTAGATTTTAACTTTATCAGCACCCTTTCTGTTAAATAGAGAGGGTGTTTATTTTTGAGAAAATGAATCCGATATTGTTAGAGACAAGGCAGTAATATTAAAAAATTTTAGGAGGCATTATTACACTATGAAGAAAGCGAATAAAGAAAAATATTCACGAAGAGTATTTATTTTTATAGAAATATTGATTGTTATGATTTCGATTAGTATTTTAGCATTTATAATGATATTTTCAAGTAATGAGTCAATGAATTCTACTAAGGCATCAAAGATAGCAAATAATCTCAGGACTCTTAAGACTGTAGCATTTGAGCAATATATGAATAATATAGATGATAGAAGAATTAATAATATTTTAAGTCTCGATAAATATATCAACAGTGAAAAAATTTCGTCGGGCGAGTTTCTTAGTGCGGGCTGTTATGGAATTTATGACGCAGAAAATTCATATTTTGTCGGTTATAAATTTGCTGATAACGAGGGAGCTATCAAGAATAAACTCAAAGCAAGAGCGAATACTCTAGGGCTTAAATTTTCAGATAATCACCCCGAGTCAGGCATGGGAGACAGCGTTGTATGGCTCAAAGTCATGTAATTAATAAAAAATTTTGTGAATCAGCACCCTTTCTAGCAAATTAGAGAGGGTGTTTATTTTTGCGCTGTTATATAATGTGTATAAATAATTTAGTGAAGGAATGATTTATTATGCAGTTCAGGCGATTTGGCAATAAATTTTTTGTGAGAATTGACAGGGGAGAAGAAATTATTAAAACTCTTCAAGATTTTTGCGTGAAAGAAAGAATCACACTCGCTGAAGTAAAGGCACTCGGTGCAGTTAATGATTTTGAAGTCGGACTATTTGACATAAACACTAAAAAATATCACTCAAATAAATTCAATTGCCCTGCTGAAATTGTGAGTCTCTGGGGAACTATTACGACAAAAGACGGCGAAATTTATTCACATATTCACATGAGCGCGGCAAATAAAGACGGTCAAGTTTTCGGCGGTCATTTATCTCGTGCTGTAGTTAGTGCCACTTGTGAAATGATTATAGATGATATTTCTGAGGGTAATTCTAATAATTACGTCGTCGAGCGCAAATTTAATGAAGAGATCGGCTTAAATTTATTTGAATTTCTTGATTAATAATTTATGGATTCATTAACAAATCTTTTGACTCGCAGCGAATTTCACAAGCAGGCCGCTGACATAATAAACTCAGGCAAAAAAGGGGCGGCCTTTGTCTGGCTGAATCTAGACAATTTCAAAATGTTTAACAGCCGATTCGGTTTTAATCACGGTGATAAATTGCTGCAAGAAATTGCAAACGCCCTAGCTGTGATATTTCCGAATGATTTAATAGCGCGCTTCAATGATGATAATTTTGTTATATTAACTGACTGGACGACTGCAGAGACTAATATAGAAAATATTCAAGGCTATATTTACGCAATACATCAAAATATTACGTTGAGACTCAGAGCCGGAATTTATCTCCCGTTGACTGGCGCAAAAAATGAAGACGTGAGAATATCCTGCGACCGCGCAAAATTAGCATGCGACAGTATACGCAAAAATCATAGTGTAAGCTCCTGCATGTTTCACGAGGGAATGAGCAAAGAATTAGCTTTACAGCAATATATATTAGATAATCTTGATTATGCAATTAATAATGGATATATCAAGACTCTTTATCAGCCAATTGTGAATCTCTCAAGCGGTAGAATCTGCGAGGTTGAGGCATTAGCGCGCTGGAACAGTCCCGAACACGGTTTTATTGCGCCGTCTGACTTTATACCGACTTTAGAACAATATAGAGAGATTCAAAAAATTGACATTCACTCATTAAAGCAAGTATGCAGGGACTATCAAGTTAGGCATGACTCGGGCTTGAAAGTATTGCCGGTCTCTATAAATTTATCGCGGCTTGATTTTGAACTCTGTGATATATATATCGAGACCGAAAAAATTTTAGCGTCCTGCAACATCCCGCCCGAAATGATTAGAATCGAAATCACTGAGAGTGCGAACGAAGACGACACGGCATTATTAAATCTCGGCATTGAAAAATTTAGAGCGTCAGGCCATGAAATTTGGATGGATGATTTCGGCACTGGGTATTCTTCACTTAATGTGCTTAAAGACTATAATTTTGACACAGTAAAATTTGATATGGAATTCTTGAACGGTTTTGACATAAATAAATCCGACAAGGCAAAATATATTATCAGTTCGAGTCTTTCAATGGCTCGTTTAATGGGAATGAAGGCACTTGCTGAAGGAGTCGAGACTTCCGAACAATTAGAATATTTGACATCAATAGGCTTTGACATGGCGCAGGGGTATTATTTCGGCAAACCCATGACGCTGGACGAAATTTTTAAACTTGAAAGGAGCGCGCAATAAATGAAATTTACAAAGATGCATGGCTGCGGGAATGATTATATTTACGTTGATTGTTTTCGCGAAAAAGTTATAAATCCTGAAGAATTAGCTATAAAAATTTCTGATAGGCATTTCGGAGTAGGAAGCGACGGGCTTATTTTGATTCAACCTTCAGACAAGGCCGATGCTTTTATGCAGTTATATAATTCTGACGGTTCAGCCGGTACAATGTGCGGAAATGGTATCAGGTGCACAGCAAAATTTATTTATGATCACGGCATAATTTCGCATGAAAAGCGTAAAACTTTTATAGATACTCCGGCGGGCGTGAAAGAAATTGATTTATTTGTCGAAAACGGCCAAGTTACGCGCGCAAGTGTTGACATGGGAGTCGCGAAAATCACGAGCGAAATTCCGGAAAATATTATAGTTCATGACATGAAATTAAAATTTATAGGCTCTTACACGGGAACAGAACACGCAGTATATTTCATTGAAGACAACCCCGAATTAATAGAAATTTTCAAGTGGCCTGATTCAAAATTTGCTGTAGAAGGCGATTATTTTGAGAAACATTCAAGATTTCCGCGCCGTGTGAATTCTGAATTTATAGAGATTCTTTCACGCAAAGAAATAAATATGAGAGTCTACGAACGTGGGAGCGGTGAGACTCTTGCATGTGGGACGGGTGCGACTGCGGCGGCGTTTGCTGGCTTTAAAGCTGGTAAATTAGACTCTGATGTATTAGTTCACTTAAGAGGCGGAAATTTACAGATAAAAATTTGTCCCGATGATAAATGCATAATGACCGGTCCTGCGGTTGAAGTCTTCTCAGGTGAATATAATAATGCAAATTAACAGCATTTTAACTTGTTCAAACTAGATAAGAAGCAAGAAAAAATTATAACAGAGTCAGAGATTCCCACCTCCGACTCTGAGAAATAATTTATTTACATGCTTGTGCGATAACTTTTGCGGCTTTCACTAACAAATTTTCAGGTATATTTATAGGCGGTAATAAGCGTAATTTATCCTTTGCAGTAGTACATAATACGCCGTTATTTATACATTCCTGCGCGGCATCTCGTGAAGGTCTTGACGGTTTGACTCCCAGCATTAAGCCTATACCAGTCGGGTTAAAATCTGATAAAATTTCCCGCAAAATTCCCCCTTTTCTTGTTACTTCCTGCAATAAATTCTCATCTATGCGCGATAAAATATTACAAGCTCCCGCACAAATTGCCGGATTTCCTCCGACCGTTGAGCC
>CAJOEQ010000003.1 GCA_905233515.1 uncultured Synergistales bacterium | reverse complement strand
GAGCAATTTAAGCGTAAAGGCATTTGTTCGCGGTTCATTGAGAGAGCTTGACCAGTTCGGGCAGAAAAAATCTTTTGAGGGTAACTATAAAATTAAAGTAACTGTTGATCCTAATCAGACAGGACAAGGCCAAGTGCAGAAATCTTCAATTATGACAATTAAGCACCCTAATGTAATTACAGACGTAGAAATTAACGGTGATGACGGCATTGTAAAAGTAGCTGTTGACAATTTACCGGCGGCAAATTTTGAAGTAAATGCTTCACTTACTGCTCCGACTGCTGCACAAAGCGCAATTTCTTCATATTATGGATTTGATCAGGCCGCTGATTTAAGCGAAGTTCAGGCATATTTTACCCCGACTCTAGATTCATCAGTGGGCGATATTAATAACGCCAGCATCTTATTTGAAGTTACTTCAACAAGTGAAGACGGCATTACTCTCAAAGCACAGTCAAATATTCTCGGACTTGACGGAACTGTAAACAGTGCTGTAATGGAAAATATTATATTGCGCAATGACGGCACTAATACAACTAATCCGGATTTATCAAAACTTATCGGACTTTCAGACGATGCCGGAGCATTTAAATTTGCTCTTAAAGTACAGCCCGATTCTGATGACCCTCAATTCAAGACCGGCGATAAATTTGTCTTTAATGTAATCGGTGAAAGCGCAACAAGTGCCGCAGATTTGGCAGTCAACGTTACAGCAACACAAGATCCCGACTGGCCTTATAACTGGGTTCCTGAAAATGCACCTGACAAAACAAATGTAAGCGTCTTTGCTGAGAACGGCACTTTAACTTACGCGCTTAATTCCGCAAATTGTCAGGAAAAAGATATACATTTCCGCAATTATTATCTTGATCAACAGAGAGGCACTGTTTACGACGGCGATATTATAGTAACAACTGATAATAAATTTGATGTTGACAACATGAAAGAGGGCGACAACCTCGCGAAATTCACAGCGGCATATATCGGCAAGACAGCAACAGGAGACACAAAGCTCCGTGATTTGAATACATTCTGGAACACTTCAGGCGTTTTCATGCTTGAGAATCCGCAGACTATTACAATTACTCAGGGCGACGGCAAGAAAGCAAGTGTTACTCTTTATGCTACTGATACTCTTAATGAAGTCCGGGCGAAATTTAACAGCGCGATTGCAAACGATCTCGGGCAGTCTCAATATGTAAACGGCTCTTACTCTGATTATTTCTGCACGTTCGTAGAGAAAACGCAGGGAGTCGACATGCCCGCACAAGGTCTCGAGACAGTACCAGGCACGTTTATATTCAGGTCATTGCTTGCAGGTTCAGCGGGTGATTTGACGTTCAGCGGCGACGAAGATTTAATTAACACTCTTGCATTCAACGTCGTTAAAGAAAGCTCTGTAGCAGCATTCCAAGCCTCAATTTATGACGCTCACACGGGGACACCGATTGCAACAAATGTGAAAGTCTCTGACAATCACTTAATCGGAATCCTTCACGAAAATGTAGACATTGAATTTGACGCTATGGCAGGAATTCAGGCAACATGGAGCAATACGGAGAAAAACTTTATTTTAACTCCTACAAGCACCGGCTATGAGGCAGTAGTCCATATCGTTGACAGCTCTACAGTCTTCCAAATCGGCGCAAATGAGGGCGAAGATATTGCTATCGACATCGGCAACATGTCAGCGGCTTCACTCGGTGTAACTAAAGTAAACGTCGCAACTCGTGAGACAGCAGCTTCAGCAATCGGAATTATCGATCATGCTATTAATATCGTATCGAGTCAGCGTGCTAAAATCGGCGCATATCAGAACGCTTTAGACTACACAAGCGAGAACTTGACAACTACAATGACGAATTTAAGCGCAGCCGAGTCCAGAATCAGAGACGCAGATATGGCAAAAGAAATGATGGAGTTCGTAAAACTTCAGATTCTCAACCAGTCCGGCAGCCAACCAGCTCCCGCAGTCAGTACTCAGTTTATTGCAGTAATAAAATATTTTGTGCTCATAAAATTAAAACATTCAAGATCCGGAATCAAATCCGGGTCTTTTTTTTGTGTTAGCTTGTATATTTTGTTGTATAATAATTTCAAATTCGATCACACGTAAAAATTAATATAAACAGGAGGAAATTTTTATTATGGCTGTACGAGTTGCTATTAACGGCTTTGGAAGAATCGGAAGACTTGCTTTCCGTCAGATGTTCGACGCAGAGGGTTACGAAGTTGTAGCGATTAATGACCTTGTTAAACCCAGCATGTTAGCTCACCTTCTTAAATATGACACAACGCACGGAAGTTACAAGAAAAATAGCATTACCGCTGATGACGAGGCCGGAAAGATCACAGTAGACGGCAAAGACATTACTATTTACGCGAAACCTAAAGCAGAAGAACTCCCATGGGGCGAACTTAAAATTGACGTAGTTCTTGAGTGCTCAGGATTCTATGCTTCAAAGGAAAAAGCACAGGCTCATATTACAGCAGGAGCCCGCAAAGTAGTTATCTCTGCACCCGCTGGCAATGACCTCCCGACAATAGTATTTAACGTCAATCACAAGACATTAAAAGCAAGCGACACAATTATTTCTGCGGCATCATGTACGACAAACTGCCTTGCTCCTATGGCAAAAGCTCTTAACGATTTAGCTCCTATCGTGTCAGGTTTCATGACTACAGTACACGCTTATACAGGCGATCAGATGATTCTTGACGGCCCTCACAGAAAAGGTGATTTACGCAGAGCAAGAGCAGCAGCCTGCAATATCGTCCCGAACTCAACAGGAGCAGCAAAGGCAATCGGTCTTGTTATTCCTGAATTATCCGGCAAACTTGACGGAGCAGCCCAGAGAGTCCCGACTCCTACAGGATCTACTACAATTCTTGACGCAGTAGTCGAAGGCACATGGACAAAAGAGCAGGTCAATGAGCAAATGAAGAAAGAAGCGACAGAGTCATTTGAGTATAACACTGATCAGATCGTTTCTTCCGATATTATTGACAGCACAGCGGGATCAATTTTTGACGCAACACAGACTAAATGCAAGCCCGCCGGAGATAAATTAACGCTCGTTCAGGTTGTATCTTGGTACGACAACGAGAATTCTTACACAAGCCAGATGGTAAGAACAATTAAATACTTCTCTGAACTTAAATAATTTTATTTGTTTAACTTAAGAAATTAATTAAATTCTCCTGCCTGAATCGAATCGGGCGGGAGTTTTTTTTTGCGTTATAATATTGCAAAAATTTATATACTCGTAAAATATGGAGATGAAAATTTATTCATGAAATTATTTGTGAGTCTGATGGCTTTTATTTCGGCTGTAATTCTTTGTGTAGTCCTTCACGTTGCAAGTAATATGTTTATTCCGCTTGTTATAGCGTGGTTTATTCTGCAAATTCTGCGGCCTGTCATAAAAATCGGCACAACTTTAAGGCTTAATGCGTGGCTTAATATTACGCTTGTATTTGCGATTTTGACGATTGCGGGCATTATAGGATTTAAATTTGTTGCTGTTCAAGTCGTAGAGTTCGGCCTTGTCTATGATGCATATTCAGATAAATTAATAGAATGGTTTATAAATTTATTAAACACTCTCAGCATTCCCCCTGAAGCAGTCAAAAATTTCAATTGGCTGGGACTTTTACAGGACAACGCGCGGAATATTTCAGAATTAGTAATAGCTCTCTCAAGCAAATTTGTATTGACTCTAGTATTCTTGATGTTCATGTTGTTAGAAGCTCCATTTTTAGACGAGAAAATAAAAAAAGCCTTTGGACATAACGCAGAAAGAGTACAAAAAATTTTAAGCACTATTTCCGAACAAGTAAGCCGATATTTAGGGACTTTAGCATTAATCAGCATAGTTACAGGCATATTTGCTTGGATTATCCTGACAGTTTTAGACGTTAGACTCGCGGCTGGCTGGGGAGTCCTGACTGTTTTATTAAATTTTATTCCTACAGTGGGATCAATTATCGCTACTATTCCGCCGGTTGTCATGGCAATTATTCAATTTTCACCGAGTTTCTTTACTCCTGTGTTAGTGCTTGTTTCTCTAACTGCTATTCAATTGACAATCGGAAATATTATCACTCCTAAAGTTATGGGCGACAGGCTCGGAGTCAGTCCCGTTATTATATTATTATCGCTCTTACTATGGGGCATGATCTGGGGGATTCCCGGCGCGTTGTTGTCGACTCCGATTGTGTCAATTATAAAAATTGTCTGCGAAAATATACCGTCTTTGCATTCAATTGCTGTATTAATGGGAAGCGGTGATTTTGTCATGAAAAGCCCGAACCCGCCCGAAAAAAATTCACGAATCCCCGTGATTACTTCAGCAGTTAAAGAAGTTGTGCGAGAAAAAATTGCCGGTGCAGCTAAGAGAATCAGCAAAAAGAGTCAAGATAAGCATAAATAAAACTTGACTAATAATGAATCAGTCTCTAAAATATTTCATGTTTTGAGGCGGTATAGCCAAGCGGTAAGGCAGAGGACTGCAAATCCTTTATCCCCAGTTCGATTCTGGGTGCCGCCTCCAGTTTTAAGTAATAAATAAAAACTTTTCACAGATTCCCACGAAATATAAATTAAATCTTTATGTTATACTGACTTCACGAAATATATATTAATTTCAGGAGGAAAATTTAAGCATGTTAGGTTATGGGCTTGACCCTACTATAATTATAGTTATACCGGCTTTGTTATTGTCAATGTGGGCTCAGTCCCGCGTGAGTTCGACTTTTAACGAGTACAGCAGAATTCAGGCACGCAGCAACGTTACAGCCGACGGAGTCGCAAAAATGTTATTGACTCTTTACGGGATGGGTAATATGCCGATAAATCACGTCTCAGGCTCTCTCACAGATCACTATGATCCGAGAAATAGGACGTTGAATTTATCTGACAGCGTTTATAATTCACGGAGTATAGCCTCAATCGGTGTAGCTGCTCACGAGGTCGGCCACGCTATTCAACATTCAGAAGCATATTCGCCGCTTATATTCAGAAATTCAATAGTTCCCGCCGTAAATCTCGCGTCAAGTGCGTCAATTCCTTTATTTATGATTGGGCTTATTATGGGCAGCATGACTCTTGTTAATATCGGCATAATTTTATTTACTGGGACTCTAGTATTTCACCTTGTTACACTTCCAGTAGAAATTAACGCAAGCTCACGAGCATTAAAACTTTTAGAGCAGACTCACACGCTTGACTCGCAGGAACTCGCAGGAGCAAAAAAAGTTTTGACAGCAGCGGCATGGACTTATATAGCAGCGGCTTTGATGTCAGTATTGCAATTAGTAAGATTGTTAATGATTCGTAATTCTCGGAGGCGTTAATTTGCAGATTTATAAAATTTTTAACAGGATAACGCGCGGGAGAAAAATAGACGATATAAAGAAATTTTCAGCATTCACATGTAAGAGTCAGGAGGCTTTAACTTGCGCGGTATAGAAGCAGCTTTAAAAATTTTAACGGAGAATCAAAACGGGGCTATTTTTGCGTCTGAAGCTCTTAGAAAACTGGCAGATCGTGAAAAAATGAAAGCTCCTGATATAACTCTTGCATCGTCGTTGATTTATATAGTAATGAGAAAGCGTGAATTATGGGAAAAAATTTCAGATGACTATTTACGCGCAAAAGAGTCATTGCCGCCTGAAGTCTATATAAGCGTGATAACAGGTGCGGGCGGAATTCTTGAATTACGCAGATTTTCAGAAGGCGTGTTAATTAATGGCATAGTCGAATATTTAAAGAGTGATAATGAACTAGCAAAATATGCCGGTCTCGTTAATGCAGTCTTACACAAAATCAAAGAAACAGCCGCAGACAAGCCCGAAAAATTTAAGAAATCCCCGACTCTTGAAGGCCGCGCGTTATGGGCAGGGATTCCCTCTTGGTCGTTACCTGTTTGGCTTAAAACTTGGTCGCGTCAGGAACTCAACGACTTATTTAGTTTTATGGATTTGCCCTCTTATGCGTCATTGAGAGTCAAGCCCGGAGAATTTGATAATTTAATGCAGTTATTATCTAGTCAAGGAATCAAAGCCGTAAAATCAGATATTTCTGACGCAATACACTTAAACGAGTCAATTTTGCCGCGAAAATTGCCGGGATTCTCTGAAGGTCTCTGCACTGTTCAGTCTGAAGGCTCGATAATTGCTGCGTCTCTGGTAAAAAAATATTATTCAGGCACGGGATTAATTCTCGATATGTGCTCAGGACGGGGAATAAAAGCCGGTCAAGTTTTGCAGGATCTACCGGATTCACAAATTGAGTGCTGGGAGCTTTCAGGCAATAAATCAAATAGTGCTGTGAACGAATTAACAAGATTAGGCGTAAATCAACGTGCAATTATGAAAACTGGCGACGCTTTGAGTCTAGAACCTGATAAAATGCCGAGCTTTGTAATTCTTGACTCGCCTTGTTCGTGTTCAGGCACATGGAATCGCAAACCTGAATCAAAATGGCGTATGGACTGGAAAAAATTAGATAATTTTGCGTCAATGCAGAAAAAATTATTAAATCGCGCTGTAAATTTATGTGAGCCCGGCGGTCATGTCTTATATATCACGTGCAGCCTGTTAAAGACCGAAAACGAGAATATTATCGCCGATGTCCTGACAAATAATCCGGATTGTATGGAAATTCGTACAAATCTGCGCGGTCATTCATTCAGGAAAGGCAAACCCTATGGATTATATATATTGCCTTCTAGTGCGTGGCTTGACGGTTTTTATTGCGCGTTGATTTTGAAGAGATAAATTTTTTAAGAAGGAGGTTTTTGTTACTTGGGCAAAATATTTAAAATTGTATTATTACTCGTTGCAATGATTATATTTGCGTCGGGAGCTGTTGCAGTATATACAGTATTTTTGCGGCCAGAAGTTGAAGGCGTTGTACCGAATTTAAAAGAACGTTCGATTGTTGATGCAGTTGCTGAGGCGGAGCGTCTTGGCTTTGTAGTTCAGATTGAATATGCAGCGTCAACTTTACCGGAGGGGCGAGTCCTCGCGCAATCTCCTGAATCAGGCATTAAATCGCGAAAAGGTCAAGTAATAGTCTTACAAGTCAGTCAAGGCGGCGGCGAACTTCACGAGGTCCCGGACGTGAGGGGCAAAACTTTAGCAGAGGCTCAATCACTCATAAATTCGCAAGGTTTCTCACTCGGTGATGTCGTTCGCATTAAGGAGCCTAACACTGAAGCCGGAAAAGTTATCGCACAGAGTCCCGCATTCCCTGCAAGCATTAACTCAGGCCGCAAAATTGATTTATTAGTTCAGGAAGGCACCCCGGCAAATAAAAATGTCTTGACCGTCCCAGATGTAAACAGAATGAGCGAGAAAGAAGCACGCAATATCTTAGAAGCAGCCGGCGTAAAAGTTCAGGGAGTTGACAGAGTTTACAGTCCGTTATTGCCTGAAGGTCTAGCAATTGAGACAAGACCCGCCGCAGGCAGCACTTTGCAGTCAGGTCAAGGCGTAATTTTAAAGCTCGCTACTCAGAAACGCCCGGCAGGTTTTATGGATTCTGATTCAAATTCTAGTGTGAGACGCGTTACAAGTCAGCCGCAAAATAATAATCAAGCTCAAACTCCGGCCAAGCCCGCAAATAATAATCGTCAAGTAAGTGTTCAAGTTCAGGGTCAAGAAGAAGTCTTTATCGGTGATGATTACGAAACTCCAGCGGCAAATAATAATAATCAAGCAAGAACGCCGACTCAGACTCGGACTCAAATGCCGACTCCGACTCAGAATCAGACTCAGACTCCAGCACAGACTCAAATTCCCGCGCAGTCAAGTTCAGGAGGCAGCAAAACGGCTCAAATTCGTTATATAGTCCCGCCGATTACAAGACCTATGGAATTAAGAATCGAAATCACTGACCCCGCCGGGAAAAGAACTGTTTTAAATCGTCAAGTCAGAAGCGGTGAAAGTGTCAGCACTTCAGCAAGTTATACTAATGAGTGCATTATAAGCTATTATTTAGGCGGCGAGTCCGTCTGGCAGGAAAAAAGGAGATAATATCATGAGGAAAACTTTATTAGCACCTTCTTTATTAGCAGCAGACCCGTTAAATTTAGCGGGAGGAGTTGAGTCACTGCGCAATAATTATGACTGGCTGCACTTGGATATAATGGACGGTCATTTTGTGCGTAATATGTCATTCGGAGTAGACACAGCGGCGGCACTCTGTAAAAAATTGCCTGATTCATTTATTGACGTTCATTTAATGATTGATAGATTAGAAGTAATTTTGCCGTTGTTTATTAAAGTTAAGCCCTCACTAATTACTATACACGCCGAGACTGAATATCATTTATTGCACGCGTCATTAATGCAGATTAAGAACGCCGGTATTAAATGCGGGATTGCTTTATGTCCTGCGACTCCAGTCAGAAATATTGAGTCAGTCTTAAATCTTGCTGATTTAGTATTAATCATGTCAGTAACTCCGGGATTAGGCGGGCAAAAATTTATAGATAACAGCCTTGATAAAGTCCGCGAACTCGTGAGTCTTAGAGAAGTAAATAAATTTTCGTATTTAATCGAGATTGACGGCGGCGTAAATGATAATAATATAGTAGATATTGCTAAAGCGGGCTGCGATGTAATTGTCGCCGGGAGCGCAGTATTTAATAACGATGACCCGGGAGAATGGCTCGCAAAAGTTAAGGAGGCTTTAATATTTTGATTGATTCAGAGAGAGACTCAGCTCTGCAAGAACTCGGAAGACTTATAACTGAACGCCGCGAAAGTCTAGGAATGACTCTCGAGACAGTATTTGACCGCACTAAAATTAGACAAGAATATTTGCAGGGTATTGAGACAGCAAATTATGAGAATTTCCCCGAATTAGTTTACACAAAAGGATTCGTGCGAACTTATTTAAAGCTGATAGATGCTGAAGATTTACAGGACGATTTTATGAATCAGCTTGACCGTGCATTTAATCCGAACTCAAGAAAGCAGGAAATGCAGAGAAAACGCGGAATTAATAACTTTCTCGGCAATGGCTCATCAGTTCCAAAAGGTTTTAAGGCTGCTTCTCATTTCTGGATATTTCTTGTATTGATTCTTGCTCTTGTCGGGACTGGCTGTTATGTCTGGTACGCTATGAGTTACGGCGGGCTTGATTTGCGAAATCTGAAATTATTTAATTTTTCAGGGAGCAATAATAACGCGTTATTTGAAGTCCCCGAGTCAGTCTCAGGCGATTTAATTACAAATATTAGCAGCGATTTAAATTCTGACTCTCTTGATATTCAAGTCGTCAGCAAAGAGCCCGAAAAGAAGCCCGAACCCGTGAAACCTTCTTTAGAGATTATCGCAGTTAATGACGTTTGGCTGAGTGTAGCATTTGGAAATTCGCCCCCTGTTTACAGAAGGACTCTAAGGCGCGGCGAGTCAATGAAGTGGGATCTAAACTCACCAGCAAGAGTCGTATTTGGTCGTCCTACTTCTGCGCAAGTTATTCTAAACGGGAAGGATTTAGGAGTTGTGAATCGTTCAGCTAAGAAATCAGAGACTCACGTTTATAACCCTGATGGAACGACTCAGAAAGTAAAATAAATTTCTCGGCAGGTCGTTATAAAATGGCCTGCTGATTTTGTTAATTTCTTGATAAATTCTTGCTTGAAAAACTTTAAAGCGTTATTATTTACCCGCAAAAAAAATTTATTTATAGATAAATGGAGGACTCTTTCAAAAAATGGCAGAGGCAGCAACAGCAGCAAAACCTTGGTGGCGTGAGACAATAGAGACAATTGTATGGGCGTTTATTCTAGCTATGATTATAAGAACGTTTATAGTTCAGGCGTTTTGGATTCCAAGCGGCTCAATGATTCCGACTTTAGAAGTGGGAGATCGAGTCTTAGTTGCTAAATTCTGGAATTGGATATTTGAACCGTCAAGAGGCTCGCTTTACGTGTTTAGATACCCGGTTGACAAGGAACGCGATTTTGTTAAACGAGTTATAGCAATCCCCGGCGATGTAGTTGACATAAAAGACGGCATTATTTTCATAAACGGCAAGCCCACTGAAGAGCCATATATTAAGAATCATGATAGATTTAATTTACGCGCTAATAGCATATTCCCTGAAGTGCCTTTCACTGTGCCTGAAAAAAAATATTTCATGCTCGGTGATAATCGCCCGAATTCGCAAGATAGCCGTTTCTGGGGATTCGCGTCGCTTGATGACATGAGAGGCCCCGTATTTTTCCGTTATTGGCCGCTTAATCGAATCGGAATTCCTAAATAAATAATTATGCCTCGTTCTGTATGGTATCCCGGCCATATGGCAAAAGGGACTCGCAAATTAAATGAATTAGTCTCAAAACTTGATTTAATTGTTGAAGTTCGTGACTCCCGCGCGCCTGTTTCTACGTCATCACCGTTGATTAAGGCACTCGCGAAAATTAAGCCCGTTATTCACGTGTTATCGCGTAAGGACTTGGCCGACCCTGATAAATTAAATTTATGGCTGAATGAATTTAAACATGCATTTGCGGCTGATTTAAGAAATAAATCGGGCTTGAATTCAATCAAGAAAGCTATATTAAAATTTAAGCCTTCTCACAGGGAAGCAAGACTCGCCGTTGTAGGAATTCCCAATGTCGGGAAGTCTTTATTACTGAACTCGTTAATAAATAAGTCAAGCGCATCAGTCGGAAATATTCCCGGTATTACTAAGTCAGTGAACTGGTACAGAAATGAAGGCTTATTAATTGTTGACTCGCCGGGAATTCTTGATCCTCACGCAGAGTCAGGAGCGCATTTAATTTTATCGTGGCTGGGCTGTGCAAAAGCTGATGTCGTAGGAGGCTTTGAGAATGCGGCGTTAATGCTCATAAAATTTTTACGAGTCAAGAACATGAATAATCTTTTACCCGTTGAATTTATTGACGAACCCGCAGGATTAACGCTTGAAAGAATCGGGCGGCGCATGGGCTGTCTTATTTCAGGCGGTCGAGTAAATTACGAACTCGCAGGACAAAAATTTATTGAAGCCTTCTCAAATGGTAGACTCGGCCCTGTTTGTCTTGAGACTCCTGACAGTGAACCCGCTATAAATTTTAGTGATAATATTTCTCATGAGGCAGTTAATTTTGTTCAAGAATGATTTAATCTTGTCTTCACGGTCTGAACCTGATGAGGCAATCGAGCAATTAAATAATTTATCAGAACGCGGCGCAGTTATCGGCACTGATGAGGCAGGACGGGGGGCTTTGGCCGGTCCAGTAGTAGCAGCAGCTGTATATTTGACTCCTGAACAGGAAAAAATTTTAACTCGTTATAAATTGCGCGACTCAAAGCGTTTAACTCCTAAAGGACGAGAAAATTTATTTGCTGTAATGAATGAAATCGGCGTATATTGGCGTGCATCAATGGGCAGTATAACAAGAATCGAACGTGATAATATTTTGCAGGCATCTTTATGGGCAATGGGTCAAAGCGTCAAGAAATTAGCTAAAAATTTTAATATTTGCCCAGTTTGTGTAATAGTCGACGGAACAGAGAGAATCCCCGATCTAAATTTTCAGCAATGGAATTTAATACGCGCTGATAATTTGATTCCTGTAGTGTCGGCTGCGTCAATTGTCGCTAAAGTTATACGTGATAGACTCATGATAAGACTTGACTCAAAATTTCCGGCCTATAAATTCGCGAAAAATAAAGGTTATCCCACTCAAGCGCATAGAAATATAATAAAATTAATCGGCCTGTCTAGTATACATAGAGAGTCATTCTGCCGAAAATTATTATAATTATATAAATTTGTGAGAAGGTGAGAGAAAACAAATGCCAGCGATAAATAATTTAAATGTTCAATTAGAGCAAAATTATAATCAAGCCCAGCAAAATATAAGCACTCGGCAAGGACAAATTATTAATCAGCCTCAAATTCTACAGCCCGGGCAGTTAACGAAATTTGCAGGAATTCGCACGGGAATGCTCATAGAGGGCACTGTATTATCGCAAAATAATGACGGTACTTATACAGTTAGAGTCGAAGTCAACGGAGCGACTCAAGATTTGCGGGCAAGGGCAACTATTTCACTTATACCGGGCGAAAGATTTAGAGCAGTATGGGACGCTTCAGGGCCGGACGGAGTCCCCGTTTTAAGGCTTTCACAGGGTGAACTCTCATTTTTATCGCAAATTCCCGGGCGTGATAGAGAACTTGCAACAGCTTTATTAGCTCGCGGCCTGCCTTTATCAAATGAAGTACTCACAGCAATAAAAGACGCTTGGCGTAAAACTGGCTCAAATCCCGGCGAGTTATCTTCATTTATTGAATTATGGGCGCGGGATGTGCCTATGACTCAAGAAAACGCGTTATTATTATCTCAATATGCGGCCATGAACGACTCAGAAATTAATGACATGTGGAACAGAATACGCAAGAAATTAAAATCTGACACTTCAGACGGTCAAGACCCAGTAAAAGCCCTCAAAGGCATGAAAGAAGGCAATGACGATATAGCGCAGTTTTTGCAGGCTCAATCAATTTTAATGAAATCGCCCCGTCCTGAAGTAAACCCGGCTTTGTTAGCTGCTCCGTTTTGGCCTTTAGTCGAGAATAATTCACAGAGCATGACCGCAAAAATTTTCGTGGGACGATCAATTAATAGCGATGACGGGCAAAAATATTGGCAGGTTGGCTTTGGCTTAACCGGCAATACATTAGGAGAAGTGGGCGGACTTGTTGAGAGCGACGGCAAAAGCTGTAATTTGACTCTGAATGCAGAGAAGCCGGAAACTTGTAGAATTATTGAACGCAGAAGGCGCGATTTACGCAAAGAACTTCAGGGACTCGCTATACCAGTCAGCTTTATAGGAATTTCGAGAAAAGCTCCGGAAAATGAGCGGGATATTTTGCTTGCTGGGCGCGGTTTAGACATTACAGTTTAAGGGAGAAATTATTAAATGCCTCAAGAGAATTCAAAACGTGATAAGGCCGTTGCTGTCAAATATGATAATAAGAAAATGGCTGCTCCAAGTGTAGTTGCTAAGGGTGAGGGCTTTATCGCTAAAAAAATTATAGAACGCGCTATTGAAGCAGATGTTCCCATTGTTGAAGATGCTGCGCTTGTTTCGGCTTTAATTTCTCTAGAACTCGGAGAAGAGATCCCAGCAGAATTATACGAGGTCGTAGCAAGAGTTTTAGCATGGGTCTATAAACTTGACAGGGAAGCAAGTATAAAATAAATGACTCAAGCGCAGGAATTAGGACGACACGCTGAAGATTTAGCAGCAGAATATATTTTGTCATTAGGATGGCGAATAATTGCCCGAAATACACGAAATAAATACGGCGAATTAGATATTATTGCGCTTGATAATAGTGATAAAGATAATAGCGAGCTTGTTATTATAGAAGTCAGGGCGCGGACAATCGGCAAAATTCAATCACCGGCGGACTCAATAGGTTCTAGAAAATTGCACTCGTTAATAAATTCGTCGCGTTTATTCATTGAAGATAATTTAAATTGGCCGGGATTCTGGCGCATTGACTTAGTCGGAATCACTATCACAGAAAAAAATCATCCCGATAACTGGACTCTTGAACACATACGCGATATTACTTCAGGAATGAATTTTTTATAATTTATATCCCCTCGGCGTTATAATTTGCCCGTCAAGTATATAGCTCTGTGAATTGCCTATTATTACAAGACAAGACATATTAATTAATTTGCAGTCCTGAATTTCTCCCAGTGTCATAATTTCGTGATATTCATTTATTCTGTCTGAATTCATGACAAAACCGGCGGGCGTGTCAGGTGATTTATATTCAAGCAAAATTTTGCAGGCTCGTTTAAAGTGTTCAGGTCTGTTATTGCTCGCAGGATTATATAAGCAGATTACAAAATCTCCAGTGCAGGCAGCAATTAATCTTTTCGTGATAACTTCCCAGCTTGTTAATAAATCGCTGAGACTTATATTTACATAGTCATTCATGAGGGGCGCACCGAGTACAGCCGCCGCAGAGTTCGCCGCAGTCATACCCGGTATAATAATAATTTTTTCGCCGCTGTTTTTCGCAGTCTCAAGCATTAATCCCGCCATGCCGTAAACTCCTGAATCACCGCTTGAAATTAAAGCAATATCAATATTAAAATCTCTTGAGATCATCAAAGCGTCATGACATCGCAAAATTTCATGTCTCATTGAATACGAAATAAAGCCTTTACCGGGCAGCAAATCGCGTACAAGATTAATATATTTTGTATAACCCGCAATAATTTCACATGACTTCATTGCGTTTAGTGCTCGCGGAGTAATTGACTCTTCACCGCCCGGCCCGATTCCTATTACATAAATCATAGAGTTTTCACAAATTCCCTCATTGCATTAATTGCGTTTTCTCGTGAAATCTTTGCGCGCTCGTCCCTGTCTTTAATGTCAGGCAATGCCGGGAATATGCCTAAATTTACGTTCATTGGCTGAAAACTTTTCGGCTTTGTAGTCTGTAAATAGTGCATTAATGAGCCTATACCAGTCTCACGCGGCCAAATGGGTAATTCTTTATTTGCAAGAGTCATAGCTGCGTGAATTCCTGTAACAAGTCCCATCGCTGTGCTTTCCATGTAGCCTTCTACTCCTACGAGCTGACCCGCTATAAAAATTTTATTCCATTTTTTGAGCCTTAAATACTCGTCAAGCACCGCCGGAGCATTCACCGATGTATTTCTATGCATGACTCCGAATCTAACAAATTCAGCGTGTTCAAGTCCCGGGATCATTGAGAAGACTTTTTTTTGTTCGCCCCATTTTAGCCCAGTCTGAAAGCCTACAAGATTATATAATGTCCCGTCAGAATTATCTTGTCTTAATTGTACGATCGCGTAAAAATCTTCTTTTCCTGTTTTAGGATTAACTATTCCCACCGGTTTCAACGGGCCGAATCTCATAGAGTTAAAGCCGCTCGCAGCTATTACTTCAATGGGCATGCAGCCTCTGAAATATTTTGCGTCTTTCTGTTCGAAATCATGCGGTAAATGTCTTTCTGCTTTAATTAATGCCTCGTAGAATTCTGTATATTTTTTCTTAGTAAAGAACGCGCAATTAATATAATCTTCGTCATGTCCATATCTGCCGGCAACAAAAGCCTTTTTCATGTCAATTGACTCTTTTGTAACGACTGGAGCAACTGCATCATAAAATGAAATTTGCTGATCTGCTAAGACTTTGAGATTTGCCGCTAATCTGCCGCCTGTGAGAGGTCCCGACGCAATTATTGTTAAGCCCCTTGGTAGTTTCTCGCACTCTTTACGAATTACTGTGATTTTATTATTTGATGTAATTTTTTCTGTTACAAGTCCCGCAAATTTATCACGATCAACTGCTAAAGCTCCACCGGCTGGGACTCGAGTCTCTTTTGCGCATGAAAGTATAAGCGAGTCAAGTAATTCTAACTCTTCTTTGAGAATTCCCTGACCTGTTATGCGGTACTCTCTATTTTCTGAACCTAGAGAATTACTGCATACTAACTCGGCAAAAAATCCCGTCTTATGAGCAGGAGTCAATTTTTCCGGCCTCATCTCGTAAAGTTCAACGGTGAAGCCCCTTTTTGCTAATTGCCACGCAGCCTCACAGCCTGCAAGACCGCCGCCTATGATTTTTACGTCTGCCATAATTATTTCTTCATTCCTTCTCGTTAAATGTCAATAGTTTATCATGTGAATATTTATTTATTCTGACTCGCTCTCGATTTTGTATTTACATTTTGCGCAAAAAATAGTCGAGCCTCGTTTATATAAATCTTCTCCGCATTCCTGCAACATAATCGCAGTCAGGATAACGCGAACACCCGTAAAAAGTCCGTCCCTTTTTGCTTTTACGCTGAACAATATCGCCTTCGCCGCATTTAGGACATTTCACGCCTATAGTGCTTAAGATAGGTCGAGTATATTTGCATTCAGGATAATTTGAACACGCAATAAATTCGCCGAATCTCCCGCGTTTCTGCACTAAATCATGGCCGCAGTTCGGGCATTTTTCGCCTATAGGTTCAGGAGCTGGAAGAGGCACTTTAGGGGCGTTTTCTGCTTCACTCAAAGTATTAGAGAATTCCCCCCAGAACTCCCCTACAACGTCAAGCCATTTTCTTTGTGACTCTTCGATTTCGTCTAACTCTTTTTCCATTTGGGCAGTAAATCCCGCGTCTACTATTGATGATAGATCTTTACGGTTGAAATACTGCGCTAGAAACTCATCAACAATCAAACCGAGTGAAGTTGCTTTAAATCTTTTCTCGTCGTTTTTCTCGATATAATTTCGCGATTCAAGAGTCCCCGCTATTGTCGCATAAGTTGAAGGCCGCCCGACTCCGTTTTCTTCCAAAGTCTTAATTAATCCCGCTTCTGAATATCTTGCAGGCGGTTTAGTAAATTTTTGCTCATCCTGAGTCTTAATCAGCTTTAAAGTTTCGCCCGCTTTTACTTTTGCCAGCACAGAGCCTTTTACGTCAAGAGGCCATAATAAGCTCCAACCGTCAAATATAAGTACTTCTCCCTCCTGCTTGAGTCCGACTCTGCCTGCTTCAGCTTTAATCGTGGATTTTGCAGTAACCGCCGGAGTCATTTGGCTTGCTGTAAATCTGCACCATATAAGCGAATATAATTTTTGCTGTTCAGGCGTTAAAAAATTTCTCGTCTTATCAGGAGTCAAATTTATATCTGTAGGTCTTATTGCCTCGTGAGCGTCTTGCACGTTAATATTTTTGCTGCTCCCGTAAACATTCGCGCTTTCAGGTAAATATTCAGGTCTGTAATTATTCTTTATGAATTCACGGCATGAAGTAAGAGCCTCTTTTGAGATTCTCAAGCTGTCAGTACGCATATAAGTTATTAGTCCGACATGACCGCGCCCGGGGATATTAATTCCTTCATAGAGTGCCTGCGCTATTCTCATTGTATGAGCCGGAATCATGCTTAAACGTCGTGATGCCTCCTGCTGTAGTGTGCTAGTTCTGAAGGGTGCAGGTGCAGCGTGTGAGCTTTCTTTAGATTTGAACTCTTTAACAATTATGTCATTTGATTTAATTTCGCTTAAAATCTCGTCGGCTTTCTCCTGTGAATTAATTAACAGCGGCAAATTATTTTTCATGAGAGTCTTCCCGTCAAGTTTTTCAGCTCTTAATTCGTAAATATTCCTTCTGTGTTCAGCTTGAGCAGTTATTACCCAGTAAGGATCGGGAATAAAATTCATGATTTCTCGTTCACGTTCACAAATTAAGTTAAGCGCGACAGATTGAACTCTACCAGCTGATAGGCCGTAACGTATTTTTTTCCATAATAACGGGCTCAAAGTATAACCGACGAGTCTATCAAGAATCCTGCGGGCTTGTTGAGCGTCGACTTTGTTAACGTCAATATAATCAGGATTCATTACGGCAGTTTTTACGGCGTTCTCTGTGATTTCATAGAATCTAACTCGGCATTTTTCCGACAAATCGACTCCTAAAATATCGGCCAAGTGCCAAGCTATAGCCTCACCTTCTCTATCAGGGTCAGACGCTAGCAGAACATGTGAAGAATTTTCAGCGAGTTTGATTAATTCATTCTTGAGAGCTGCTTTACCCTTCACTAAAATATATTCAGGCGCAAAATCGTGTTCAATATCAATAGCAAGCCGGCTTTTAGGTAAATCTTTCATGTGTCCTTTGCTTGACTTCACGATATAGCCGCGCCCTAGCATGTTAGACAACGTAGCAGCCTTTGAAGGAGACTCAACAATGACTAAAATTTTGCCTTTATCGGCTGCGTTTTCTAAAATTTTGCGTGACTTAGTAGTCTTAGTGCTTTTCTTAGTTGCTGCAATGCCGCTATTTTCTGATTTTGATTTAGATGATGTTGTTTTCTTAGCGGCAGATTTTTTTGATGCTGGAATTGTCATTACCCCCACACATAAAAATTTTTTTTTGACGCAATATTTATATCACAAATTTTATAATATGAAGAAATATTTTTATCTAGTTTTTATCAGGTTGGCAAAATTTATAATTACTTGCAAGCGATAAATTACGGGGGGC
>CAJOEQ010000002.1:28533-30218 GCA_905233515.1 uncultured Synergistales bacterium | reverse complement strand
AAATAACATAGCCGACTCCCAGTGCTGTCATAGTCGCAAAAATAAAAAATATCGGCAATAAAAGCATCATCGATGAAGGCGCAAATCCATAAATCAGCATTAACAAGCACATTAACACGAATGAGATTAAGAAATCTACGGCACTTACTAGTACAGCAGACGAAGGAAGAATCAGACGCGGAAAATAAATTTTTGTGATCATGTGTTCGGCTCGAACTAAGGACTCTGAGCTGCTCTGTAACGCATTAGCAAAATACTGCCACGGTAACAACGCCGAGAATACCATAATCGGATAAGGCACGCCCTCACTTGGAAGTTTTGCGATTCTGCCGAATACAACCGTAAAAATTATCATGCTCAATAATTACTGTCTGTTTGTAGCGCACGAGAATATCACGCCACGCCATAAAGAAAAATAATTCTCTAAATTTTATTAGCTCCCTGAAAAAATCTACACTTGTTTTGTTAGGCTCGATTATTAAATCAAATTCGCCTGACTTATTACCCATTATTAATTTTTTTAGCTTATTTCTTGCTCCCATAAATTAATAAAGCCTCCTTCATACATAAATAATTATTAATATCCCATCAACATCATAAAAATTTCGTCGTCATCTGAAGCCATTCACATAATGACGCATTTGCTCCGTGTTCAAGCAAAATTTTTATTGACTCAAGCTGCAAATCTCTGCACACTGCCGAATAAATAAATGCCATTTGAATCCATAAATTGCTGTCTTGCGCTCTGATTCCTCCGGTCCTGATTAGTGATTTAATAAAATCTTTCATTGTTAAATCATTGCTTGAGACTGCCATTATAAGCGGAGTCCTCCCTAAAATGTCCTGAATATCGGGATCAGCTCCGTTATTTAATAAAGTCTCTACCATTTCAGAACTCACAAGAACAGCATACATTAAAGCCGTCCTGCCGTTGAGATCCTGAAAATTTGGATTAGCTCCGTGTTGTATTAATACTTCTACAGCTTCAGTGTTATTCATTGAGACTGCAATATCAAGCGCGTTTTTCCTCAATCCTACAGCCGGATAAAATATTTCGTTAGGATTTGCCCCGAGTGATAAAGCCTTCTCTAATTCTTTACGCTTCCCATGTGCGCAGAGTACTAAGAAATCTTCTTCTGCTCTAGTCATTAAAATTTTCCCCCTCTTTCAAAAAATTTATAAGCCTCGTCAATTATTGAGTCAACGTTCACAAAAAAATCTGACTCAGCGCGAGTCAGATAACAAAGAAATTCTATATTACCTTCAGGCCCGGTTATAGGCGAATGAGTCAGCCCTGAAATAAAAAATTTTGTATTAGACTCTATAAAACTTGTTATATTTCTTAATACTTCAACATGAACTGAGCGATCACGCACTACACCTTTTGAAATTTTCCCGCGTCCTGCCTCAAATTGCGGCTTAATTAATATAACTGCTTGGCCGGAGTCGTCAAGAATTTTATCAATAACGGGCAAAATCAATTTAAGCGATATAAACGAGACATCACAGCCGGCGAAATTTATAGAGTCCTCAAAATTTTCACGAGTCAAATATCTTGCATTAGTCCGATCCATAACAACAACGCGCGAATCACTAGCAAGCCGCCAAATTAATTGACCTCGACCGACATCAACAGCGTAAACTTTTTTTGCTCCTTTTGAAAGCATTACATCTGTAAATCCGCC
>CAJOEQ010000002.1:13009-28394 GCA_905233515.1 uncultured Synergistales bacterium | reverse complement strand
ATTACTTGACCGTTGACTCGGACTTTTCCTGACATGATTAATGCCTGAGCTTTATTCCTTGTCTCTACAAGTCCAAGTTCAGGCAGTAATTTATCAAGTCTTTCTTTATTCTTCATTGCTAATACTGCGATAATTATTCAAAATATTTTCGGCTGTCAAACCGTATAGCTCCCTTTGTTGTGATTGAGTCGCATGTTTCACGCAAATATCAGGTACTGCGAACTGCAATAATTTAACGTCTAATTTATTCCCCGCGATATAGCTTGCAATATCTTCACCGACTCCGCCTGATTTATAACTTTCTTCAATGACCGCAATAATTTTATAACGCGAAAGAATATCATCAAGTAATTTTATATCAAGCGGCTTGACTCGTCTAATATCATATACGGCTGGGAGGTCAAAATTTTTCATTTTCGCGAGTTCTCGAGTCTCCCTCATTGTCTGAACGCTTGCTCCGTGTCCCAGTAATGCCCATTTAGAGCCGTCAAAAATTTTCACGATTGCAGAGTCAGAATCAGGACTCAAATTTTGCGCTGGTATATGTCCTCTCGGATAACGAATAAGAGTCGGCCCTTCACGTTTTGAGGCGATAATCATAGCTTGTTTTAAAGAATTCTCATCACAGGGCGTAAAAATTTGCAGATTAGGAATCGCTCTTGACCATGAAATATCTAGCAAACCTTGATGAGTATCACCGTCTGAACCTGAAAGCCCCGCCCTATCTACCATTATGACAACCGGCAAATTTTGTAAAGCTATATCGTGCATTAATTGATCCATAGCGCGCTGCAAAAAAGTTGAATAAATAAACACCCATGGGCGCATACCTCCCGCAGCAAGTCCCGCAGCCATTGTAAGCATATGACTTTCTGCAATTCCCACATCACAGATTGACGCGAAAATTTTTCGAGTTTTACTCCTGTTGACATTGCCGCAGTAAAGCAAATTATACGAGGGTCATTTATGGCAAATTCTTCGGCAATTTCTGAGGCTGCTTCACTCCATGTGCGTGCTTTTTTCTCATTCGCCGGTGAAAGTTGATGATATTTCGTAGGGTCTTCTTCTGCGGGCTTGAATCCCTTGCCTTTAACTGTGTTGAAATGTAATAAAACAGGTCTGTCAAAATTTTTCGCAAGCTCCAGCATTTTTTCAGCATTCTTGATGTCATGACCATCAAAGGGCCCCCAGTAATTTATGTCTAAATCGTCAAAAATATTGTGAGGCTTGATTATTTTCTTGATTAGGTCGCGAACTTTTTCAAGTGCTTTGCTGAATCTGACAGGCGTATATTTTCGTATTGCGTTTTTGATTCGTTTATAAGTTGAATTTGCTGATAGACGAGCTAAAATCGTGGAAAAACCGCCGACTCTGTTACTTATTGAATGCCTGTTATCGTTGAGTATTATAATTAATTTCGTCTTAGTCTCGTGAACGTAATTAAGTGCTTCCAGTGCCAGACCGTTAATTAATGACGCGTCCCCTATGAATGCTATAACGTGTCTATTTTCGTGTAATAGATCTCTCGCTTTAGCATATCCCAATGCGGCAGATATTGAAGTGCTGCTGTGTCCTGTATTAAAGTGATCGCAGGGCGACTCATTTCTCCGGGGAAATCCTGAAATTCCATCTTTGAGTCTCAACGTGTGAAATTGATCAAATCTATCTGTCAAAATTTTATACGGATAAGACTGATGACCGACATCAAATATAATTCTGTCATTGAAGGGGTCAAATTTCCGCAGCATTGCAATTGTAAGCTCAACTACTCCGAGTGAAGAGCCTAAATGCCCGCCGTTTTTCTTGACGGTATCAATAATAACTGCCCGCACTTCTTCAGCCAGCACGGGCAAATCTTTCTCGCTTAAATTTAATAAATCCTTGTGAGTGAATCCAGGTTTTAAGAATTTATTATTATTCAAACCTTCTAAATTCATAGGCGGCAAATTGTGCTATTAATTCCAATGAAGCAAGCTGTGCACGGTCTAAAACATTGCGGCCTTCTTTACCTGCTCCCAGTGCTATAATTCCAACGAGCGCAGAATCATCACAAATCGGGAAGATATACTTCATTGATGAAGACTTTAAAATATCTTTCCAAGGACAGCCGGCCAAGCCCCAAGATCTGAAAATTGAGTCCGCTGAACTTTTTTCCAAATCGTAAACTGCATCGCTTATTTTGTCGTGTGAGACTGGCCCATCAGTTGACGGCAATAATGTAGGATCTATATTGCTCCTGAAATGTCCCGTGCGGCGTTCTGAGAGTGTATAACCTTTGCGGGCGTTGTTCCAGATTGCTAATAAACAATTAGGCATGCGGCACTGTTCGATAAAAATTTCAACGAGTAAAGAAAGAAAGCGGCCTTTATTCTCGGAATTCCGCAAAACTTTTAGCACGTTAGAGAGTGATAATACAGTAAATTCTCCCGTAGAAATATTTGCTTCAGCCTGTTGAGATTGAAGGCGTAAATTATTAATTGCTATAGCTCGGACGGCCAAATTTCCAAGCAGCTCTAAAAAATTCATAGTCTGCTCATCTGGCAATTCGTCCCAGTTCATAACACAAAAGAGTCTGACTCCTCCTTCTGCAACCGGCAAAACAATTTCAAACGGTGAGTCATTCTTTGTGATTACTGGAGCGGGCGGCAAAATCTGCGATGAGTAAATCCCATTTCTTTCGGGGATATTGTCAGCTTTTCCGTTAAAGACAGTCAAATAATTCCCCTCGTCGCGGAGAATTGCTATAGATTTCGGGAATAAACTTTCTTGCAAGACATCAGTCAAGAATGACGCGAAATATTGCAAGGGCATGGGCTCAAAGATTGACGCGAGAGTATTTTTTGTAGCAAGAATCATATAAGATAGTCTTGATAATTTTTTCTCACTGGCTGAAATATTAATAAAAATTTGCCAAAGTCTTAACAATCCCGCATAGGGTTTTAACTCGTCAAGAAATTCATTAATATTTTCCGGCTTATCCTTGAGCATTATAAAAATTTCCCAGTGTTCGCCTCTGATTCTCACAACAACCGGCCAAGCGTTAGAGTCTTCCGAGTAATCAAGCTCAAAAGATTCTTTTACGATATTATGTGTAAAAAATTGCGAGATATTATTTTCGATTGTCAAGCTGTCAGGAACGATTCCGGCTGCTTCTAAGACATTTAATTTGTCAATCCCTGAAGGCTGTACGATAATTGCGCGTATAGATTTAGAGTCAAGAAAGTCTGTTAAACTTTTGAGCGCGCCGCCGTTGACTAAGAAATCTATTTTGTTATACAGTTCGTTAATATTTTCTGACATTGATTTAAATTCACACCCTCCGGCAAAATTTTTCTTTGTTTATTTTATCGCTTTTTAACTTCAAAATCGTATAATATATTAATGAATTATCCCATAAAAATAAAATTGCTAAATATTTCGGGGAGTTAATAATGTATTTATACGTGATAAATATAATAATTTCAAGTGAAGGAGCTGGCGTTAAATAAATGATTGAAGTACATCGTCTGAACGGGGAAGCGTTTTTGTTAAATTCCGACATGATAGAGACCATAGATGTAACGCCTGATACTGTATTGCGTTTGCTTAATGGACATAGATATATAGTGCGCGAAAAAGTGAAGGACGTATACAAAAAAATTATAGCCTTCAGAAAAGCAGCGGGTTATACGTGTATAATCGCAAATACAGCTGACGAATCACGAGAATAACGCGAAATTAATACAGAGGTGAACACGTTTTGGATTTAACAAGTCTGATAGGATTTCTCGCAACATGGATATTAGTTATTGCATCAATGGCTTCGGGCGGAAATATAGGCGCATATTTTGATGTTCCTTCATTGATGATCACAATCGGCGGAGCAATAGGAGCTACTGTTATATCAAATCCCGGGCCGCGTTTAAAAGCTATAACAGGCTGTATGAAAAATGTATTTTTTACGCAGCAAAGGGACTTAGTCGGCATGGTACAAATGATAGTAAGTTTTGCAGAGAAGGCACGCCGAGAAGGTTTATTAGCTCTTGAGGCCGATATTGCAGAAGTAGAAAGCGATTTCATGAAAAAAGCCATGCAATTAGTCGTCGACGGAACAGATCCGGAATTAGTGCGGGCTATTCTTGATACTGAAATCGGAAATTTTGAAGATAGGCACTCAGCAAATAAAGCAGTCTTTGATAACTTGACGGAATTTGCGCCGTCTTTCGGAATGATAGGGACGTTAATAGGACTCATAGCAATGTTAGGAAATTTGCAGGATGTCAGCGCGCTCGGTCCTGGTATGGCGGTTGCATTAATTACTACAATGTACGGCTCAATGATGGCTAACATGTTCGGATCTCCTGTGAGTAAGAAATTAGCTGCGAGAAGTGCCGAAGAAGTCAAATCTATGGAACTCATGGTAGAAGGAATTTTAGCGATTCAGGCCGGTGAAAACCCGCGAATAGTCGAGGAAAAATTAAAAGTTTATTTGCCGCCTGCAATGAGAGAAGCCTTCAATCAGGAGGAGGGCTAATAAATGGCACGTCAGAAAAAACCTGAAGAGCCCGGATTATCAGCACCCTTTTATATGGGAACTTACGGCGATATGGTTACGCTGATATTATGTTTCTTTATATTATTATTTGCTATGTCGTCAGTGGATTCGCAAAAATTTCAGAAGGCTTTATTATCGTTAAGGGGATCACTCGGAGTCCTCAAGGGCGGCGTTACTACTGAAGAGTCTACAGATCCTAATAAAAGCGGTGAACAGGGAGTCAGCCCCGGCGCAAGTGAAAGAGTCGAACTTGATACGCGTCATGTAGCTTACACGTTGAATTCTTATTTACGCAGCGAAAATCTAACACGAGAGATTCAAGTCTCAATAAATCAACGCGGTGTATCAGTCTCAATCAGCGATCAATTTTTATTTACTCCCGGACGTGCAGAATTAAGACCAGAAGGCCAGCGGGCATTATATAAAATTTCGGAATTAACTAGAGACAGAGTCCCGGCTGTAGCTGTTGAAGGTCATACGGACTCGGGAGTCCTCAACGGTGGAATTTACCGCGATAACTGGGGACTCTCTTCAATGCGTGCTGCTGTTGTTGCAAGTTATCTCGAAAAATTCGGCGGCTTTGATCCGTTAAAATTGCAAGCGGTCGGTTTTAGTTCGACTCAGCCAATAGTCCCGAATGACAGCCCGCAGCATAGAGCTTTAAATCGCCGTGTAGAATTAGTATTCTTATCTCAATATCCAAAACGTTAAGGAAGGAGCAAATATATAATAAATGAAGCGCATTATAATATTTCTAGTAGTAGGGCTTGTAATGTTCGGAGCAGGTTTCGGCGGGGGCTTGCTTTTAGGCCGCACAATGGCACCTAAGGACGACAATAACGGAATCGGACAAGGAAAAGTAATTCAGAATCCCGGGCCAATAGTCTCAATCGGAGAATTTACAAGCAATCTTGCAGGAGCTGGCCGTCATGTAATAAGTTTCGGGCTGTCTCTTGAACTCGTAGAGAAGGACGGAGCAAGCGCAATGATTCAGAGTCCCGGCTGGCTCACGAGAATACGCAACGAAATTTTTATGCTCATAAAAGATAGAGTCTATGATGATTTGACAAGCGCAGAAGGCACGTTACAATTTGCAGGCGATATAAAACGCTCATTAAATCGAATGCTGCCGGACGTGGGCGGAGAAGCTCCTATTGTGAATGTCTTATTTGAGAGCATAGTTTTGCAGTAAAACGGGGGTGAATGAATGCCGGACGTATTATCACAAGAAGCTATTGATGCACTGTTAAATAATATTTCAAGCGGTGCAGATATTAACGAGATAGCAAGCAAGGCCGAAGAGTACGCAAAATTAAAAGTTTATGACTTCAAGCGGCCTGACAAGTTCAGCAAGGATCAATTACGAGCTATACAAATGATTCATGAATCTTTTGCGCGGCAGATGACGACGGTTTTATCGACTTTGATTCGTTCGCTTGTAAATGCTGAAATTGCCTCAGTTGAGCAGCTAGCATATGAAGAATTTGTAAATTACATGGTACAGCCTACAGTTATAGGCATGATCGAAATGCACCCGTTTGAAGGCAGTATGTTAATTGAAATTAACCCCGCTTTAGTCTTCACGATTATTGATAGAATGCTGGGCGGGCGCGGGACTTTTTCCGGAAATATACGCGAACTCACTGATATAGAGAAAACTGTAATAGAACGGGTAATCATGCGAATTCTTGAATTACTAGAAGACAGCTGGAGCACTGTTGTTGACGTAAGATTTAGATTTGAGAGCATGGAGAGCAACCCGTTTTTTGTGCAAATCTGCTCACCTAGTGATATGGTCTTAGTCGTCATCATGAAATTAAAAGTTGCTGACGTTGAAGGGATGGTCAGTCTTTGCTTTCCTTATTTCCTGATTGAGCCTATCATGGATAGATTATCATCTCAGCAGTGGTACGCATCAACGAGTCATAAAGCCGACGACGAGATGAAAATTTGGCTTAATAATTCCGTCCGTCAAATTCGTATGCCTATGGCTATGGAGTTAGGTCATACTGTTTTGTCATTGAGTGATGTCTACGCTCTTCAGGCCGGAGATGTTATAAGACTTGACGAGCTGAAAGATTCTGATATTGACGTTCGAGTCGGTAATCAAATAAGATTCAAGGCCAAGCCCGGCACTATGAGGGGACATATGGCCGTAGAATTGACTCAAGTTTTGACGCAGGAAATGCCGGAAATACCTGCCGAGATTTCTAATAATAAATCTGAATCTAAATGAGAGGAGAGATTAATTAATGCCCGATGATTTATTGAGTCCTGACGAAATAAACGCGCTTCTTTCAGGAGGAGGCGGAGATTTAGGCGATGTCGAAGAACTTTCAAGCGAGAATACAGAACAGTTAGCAAAAGTTGCCGATGTTTTTGCAAATTCCGAGAACAGCGTTATAAACATGCTCGCGGGCAAAAATGTTACAACAAATGTCGGTAAAGCTGAAGTCTTAACACAGATTGATTTTGCTAAAAAATTTTCTGAAATCCCGTTTTTATTCTCGAATACTTTCGGGGGCTTTGATGATAAACCTTTAGCATTAGTTGTAGATCAAAAGGGAGCTTTAACACTCGCAGATTTAATGATGGGCGGTAACGGCTCGCAATTGCCTGATCCGAGTGATTTATACTGGAACGCGGCGCAGGAAGGTTTGAGTCAAGTTGTAGGCTCAGCATTTACGAGTCTAAGCGGTTTGCTTGGCGGTCGTCGTTTAATGCCGGAAAATACGAGCTCGGCACTAGGTGAGGCAGAATGGCGGGCGTTTTCTCTTGAACCTGCTGAGGCAAAAATATGGGCGAGTCCCGTTAATGTAGTAATTGACGGCCTGACACCGTTTAATATTTGGACGTGTTTACCATTAGATACGGCTTTAGACATTGCAGAAACAATGAGCGGTAAGAAGTCGCCCGAACCTCAAGCCGCAGCAAATAATCCTATGGGAGGTGGGGGAGCAATGGGAGGTAGACAGAACGCGGGGCCTGCTGTTGACGTGAGACCTGCAGCTTTTCAGCCTTTAGGAGGAGGCGGCGGCGGTGGGACTCCGAGTCCTATAGATTTAATTGCTGATATTCCCGTGCGTGTAACTGTCGAACTTGGCAAAGCTCGTAAAAGTGTATCGGAAATTCTTGCGTTAACTGCCGGAGCTGTCGTCGAACTCGACAAAATGGCCGGTGAACCTGTAGATATTCTTGTAAACGGCAAATTAATAGCTCATGGTGAAGTCGTTGTAATAGATGAAAATTTCGGCGTGAGAATAACTGATATTATACCCGGCGGAGCTTCAAGGGCAGCGTCATAAAAAATTTTAAATTTTTCGTGTTATAATGCAAGTGAAAAATTTTCCAGTAATTTATATAAATGTGATATTGCAAAGGAGAGTTTTATATAATGGGCAAAAAAGTTTTAATAGTCGATGATGCAGCTTTTATGCGCATGATGTTAAAAGATATACTCACAAAGAACGATTTTGAGGTCGTTGCAGAGGCTGAGAACGGCAAAGCAGGAGTCGCGGCTTTCCAGAAATACAAGCCAGATATTATCACAATGGATATTACAATGCCTGAAATGAACGGAATCGACGCGGTAAAAGCAATCAAGGCATTAGATCCCAGCGTAAAAATCGTAATGGTCTCAGCAATGGGACAGCAGCCTATGGTAATCGAGGCTATTCAAGCGGGCGCAAATGACTTCATAGTCAAACCCTTCCAGCCTGAAAGAGTCATCGAGGCTATTACAAAGGTGTTGTCTTAAAATAGGTCAAGACGTAAATTTAACAGCATATATAATCCGTGCTGTAGGTGCATTAATAATTATGTCAGCGGCCGCGTTTCTGCTGGTGAAGTATTACAGAAAGCACAATCAAAACGCAAAAATTTCATCAGCTGTTGAGATAATCTCGTCCCTGCGTCTGACTGGCAGGGATATATTTTTAGTTGTCCATTGCGGCCCCGATGTAATAGCTTTCACAACAGGATCGGGCGGGGCTTGTTTATTAGGCAGGTGGAAATATGAAGACTGGCTTAAATCGACTGAGCAATAAAATTTTTATCGCTATATTTATTATTCTTGCTTTATCGGGAAGTGCTATAGCTGCTACTGCTCCAGCAAGATTACAGCAAATGCCGCCTAATATTCCATTGCCGACTATAAATTTTGGAATAACTCCAGCAGATTCGCCCCGTGATGTAGCGTTGACTTTGCAAGTTTTAGCGTTAATGACAGTGTTAAGCCTCGTGCCTGCTATTTTGTTGATGGTAACGAGTTTTACACGCATTATAATTGTCTTAGGATTTGTACAGCGCGCTATAGGTCTTCAACAGTCGCCCCCTCAGCAAGTCGTCGCAGGAATGGCCTTATTTCTCACGATGTTTACTATGTATCCGACTTGGAATAATGTATATCAAAACGCAATATCGCCTTACATGTCAGGCAGTATAAATTCTTCTCAGGCATGGGAACGCGCAATAACTCCCGTGCGTACTTTCATGTTTAGATATACGAGGCAGGAAGAATTATCGCTGATTGTTTCAATGTCAGAGACTCCGAGACCCGCGAATCAATCAGAAGTCCCGACTCGTGTATTAATACCTGCTTTCATGTTAAGCGAGCTGAAAACAGCCTTTCAAATGGGAGTCGTTATTTATATTCCGTTTTTAGTCGTTGATATGGTAGTCTCAAGTGTTTTACTAGCAATGGGCATGATGATGCTGCCTCCGATGATGATTTCATTGCCTTTCAAGATTTTATTATTTGTGATGGCTGACGGCTGGAATCTTGTTGTTATGAGCGTATTGAAGAGTTTTACAAATGTGCCTTGATTCATAAAGGAGTGGTAAAAATTGCCTGTTACAAATTTGAGTTTATTTGATATTTTGAGCGGTGCAATATGGACAATGATGGCCGTAACTTTGCCGATTTTGTTAACTGCTATGATAGTAGGCTTGTTAATAGGAATTTTGCAGACAGCTACATCAATACAGGAGCAGACTTTAATATTTATCCCGAAAATTTTAGCGGTCTTTTTTTGTATAGTCTTATTATCGCCGTTTATCAGTCAAAGAATGTTAGTGATGACTCGTGAAATTTTAGGGCAGCTTGAAAGATTCATACAGTGAGAGGCCTTGAATTCCCTTCGCAATTATTAGCTGTATATTTGCTGCTTCACTTGAGATTCGTGGGGCTTGTGTTCAGTTCGCCAATTTTCACAACAGCAATGACTCCGACACCTTTCAGATATTTATTTGCAGTAGTGCTAACTGTCTGCTCAGTCGGAGTCATAAAAGATGAGTCAATCCCATTAATTTATTTTGACAGCGTTATATTTATCGGAGCTGTTTTCGTGCGTGAATTATTAATCGGTGTTGCTTTAGGTTTTATTTCAGCACTGCCGCTATATGCCTTACAAATTGCCGGAGAACAGACAGGGACTCTAATGGGATTCTCGATGGCTCAAGTTATGGATCCTTCGTCAATGACTCAAGTTTCGATTTTGAGTCAATTAAATTTTTTAGCGGCCTTATGGTTTTATTTTCGCTGGAACGGTCATTTATTGATGATTCAGGCGGTAATTGAGACTTTAAAACTTGTCCCGCCCGGTCAGATTTCTTTATTTCCTGCTGGTGATTTATCGCTCGGCTCATGGCTTCAAGAAATGTTTATTTTGAGTCTTCGTATAGTTCTCCCGTTTTATTGTTCGCTATTAGTGTCTGATGTCGGGCTTGGCTTTCTTGCTCGTACAGTCCCTCAAATGAATATTTTTGTCGTAGGATTGCCCGTTAAAGTCATGCTCGGTTTTATGGTATTGGCCGCTGTATTGCCTTTGACTATAGATTTAATTTATACTCAATTAGAAAAATGGATAGAGTTTTCATTAAGTGTTATAAGACTATGGCGGCCAGTTGTGTGAGTAATAGAATGATAAAATTTAATCTTCAATTTTTCGCCGAAGAACGCACAGAAGAAGCTACACCGAGAAAGCGCGAGAAAGTTCGTGAAGAAGGCCGAGTCTGTATGAGCAAAGATTTAAATGCCGCTGTAGCAATAATCACGGCTTTACTCGGCATGATTATGTTAGGGGCTTTGACTTGGCGGACTCTCACCGGTTTAATTAGTTTTTCTATTAGATTCATGGGTGATAAAGCATTATTACAGGACGGCTGGCTGTATCTTATTTCATGGGAAGCTATGAAAGATTATTTTGCGTCTTGGCTGCCACTCGGGGGGCTTGTTGTGTTATTCTCGACCTGTACTGTGATTGCTCAAGTCGGTTTTGCTATGACCGGCGAACCCTTTGGCCCTAAGTTTGACAGATTGAATCCGTTCACAGGCATGAAAAAAATTATTTCTCTTCGTTCAGTTGTAGAATTGCTGAAAGGTTTGCTAAAAGCCAGCATTTTCGCCGTGATGATTTATAGTGCAGTTAGAAATTATTTGCCTACTTCTTCAAAAGCTATGCAGATGCCTTTATTATTCGGGAGTCTTACTTTCTGGGATATGTTATGGAATCTTGCTATGAGACTTGCTTTAATGTTGCTAGTCATGGCCTTTGCAGATTATTTCTATCAAAAATGGGACTTCGAGAAATCTATCAGAATGAGCAAGAAAGAAATCAAAGACGAATATAAACAAATGGAGGGCGACCCTCAAGTTAAGCAGAAAATCAGGCAAAAACAGCGCGAAATGGCTAAACAAAGAATGATGGCCGATGTTCCAAAAGCTGACGTTGTAATAACGAACCCGACTCACATTGCAGTAGCTCTCGTTTATGACCGTCAATTAATGGGCGCGCCTCAAGTTCTAGCAAAAGGGGGCGACTATTTAGCAAAACGAATCCGAGAAATTGCCGAGTCAAATTTAATTCCCGTAATCGAAAATAAGCCGCTCGCTTGGGCATTATATCAAAATGTTGAAATCGGCGAAGAAATTCCCGAAGACCTTTACAGGGGAGTCGCTGAAATTCTCGCAATGGTGTATAAATTAAAAGCGAATAACACAAAATAACCCGTAAAATTATTCATTGCGTATAAAACTTTTCGCGAATAAAATAAATACATCGAATCATAAATTATTCACAAAAATTTTTATAAGTCAGGAGCGTTAATAAATGCAGATTGATATTAACAGCAGATTAATAGCACTTATCGGAACGCCGTTAAGCCAGTCATTTGCGGCACGTATGCAGAACTCAGCATATCAAGCAGCAGGCTTCAATATGGTATATTGTTACTGCGAGGCAGACAGCACCCACCTTAAAGAAATTATTGACGGAATTCGCTATATGCCCACTTTCTTAGGCTGTGCAGTTACCAAGCCGAATAAAGAGGCCGTTATGCAGTATCTTGACGATTTTGACCCGCTTTGCAAAAAAATAGGTTCGTCAAACACAGTTGTAAAGACTGAAGCAGGAAAATTAATCGGTTATAACACTGACGGCTACGGAGCAATACGCGACATCAAAGAGCATAAATGCCAAATCAAGGATCGAGTCATGTTCTCATTCGGTGCAGGCGGCACGGGCAGATCTGTATGTCTTGAACTCGCAGAAGAAGGCGCAAAGAAAATTTATATCTCTTCACGTTCGGAAAAATGCGAGACTCTAAGCGAAGAAATTAACAAATTTTATCCCGGAGTTTGTGTACCTGTTAGAGCAGCTGATGAGGCCGGAGTCGCTAAAGCACTTGACGAGACTGACATAATATTAAATTTATCCGGACTCGGCATGAAAGGCAAAGAAGAATATACATGTGTTGATAAGAAATATTTAAAGCCTTCACACATTTGTTTTGACGCGACTTATAATCCCGCTGAAACTCGTTTCTTGAAGGAAGCTAAAGAAGTCGGAGCAGTAACAATTAACGGGCTCGGCATGTCTCTTTATCAGGGCTTGCGTCAGATTCAATTATGGACGGGCGGGAAGGCTGTTCCGTTGGATGTAATGCGTGAGACTCTCATGACGATTCTAGCGGAGAAGGCAGCAGGTAAATAATAGTGTTTAATGCCGTCGCTAATTCAGTGGCGGCTGATATTTTATTTATTGAAAGGAGAAATTTTTTACAATGGCACGTAAATTTTCACTAGCTTATTTGACCATTCCCGGAACTAACCCGATGGATCAAATAAAAATCGCAAAAGAGGCCGGCTATGATTTTGTGAGTCTTCGTACGATTCCTATGCATTTACCCGGCGAACCCGAATTTTTACCGCAGAAAGACCCCGCATTATTTGACTCAATCAAGGCAGCATTAAAAGAATATGACATGCCTTTAATGGATATTGAGCTCGCAAGAATCCGCAAAGATTTAGACATTAACGAATACAAACCGGCATTTGAGACAGCAGCAAAACTCGGCGCAACGGACGTACTTGGCAGTGTTTGGACTCGTGATAGAGCTTGGTACACTGAGACGGCCGGAAAAGTTGCAGATATGGCTAAAGAGTTCGGGCTTAAATTCAATATTGAGTTTTTGCCGTGGGCTGGAGTCAGAAATTTACAGGAAGATATTACATTAATTGACGATTTAGCGCGTGATAATGTTTTCGTAATGGTAGATACTCTTCACGCAGGACGTGCAGGCGTAACAGGTGCAGAACTAGCAAGGACTCCGAGAAAATATTTTAATTTCATTCATCTTTGCGACGGCCCGGCTCCTGAAGGTGCAGAATGTAATGATACAGTTCTTGATCATATTAAGGACGATTTAATGTTATACACAGCTCGTGAAGCAAGATTTTACCCAGGTGAAGGCCACGTAAAAATTGCCGAAATGATAAAAGCTATGCCCGAAATTCCTTTATCGATTGAACTTCCGAATTTGAAGGAAATCAAAGCGCGCGGAGCTGCCGGCCATGCTAAAAAGTGTCTTGACTCTGCAAAGAAATATTTTGCTGAAAACGGGATTATTTAAATTTAGAAGGCTCAAAAAATGAATTTACCCGAAAAAGTTTTTATTTGTGAAGTAGGACTCAGGGACGGCCTGCAAAATGAAAAAGTTATGTTATCGACTGATGACAAATTAGAAATTTTGCGCGGCTTTATTGATGCTGGATTCCCAGTTATAGAAGTAGGCTCGTTTATGCACCCTAAGAAAGTCCCTCAAATGGCCGACACTGACGAATTATTTAAGCGAATCGGCGAAATTCCTGCGGGTGTAGAGTTAAGAGCATTGATTCCAAATGTCAGAGGCGTTCAACGTGCTGTAGAATGCGGCTGCAAAAAAGTTAAATTAAACGTGTCTGCTAGTCGTATGCATAACTTGAAAAATTTAAATCGTACACCTGAAGAGAGTGTCGCAGGTTTTGCAGATTGTGTGAAAGCAGCTCAGGAAAATAATATAGAAATTTCCGGATCTATCTCTATGCCATTTGCCTCACCTTGGGAAGGACGAACACCCATTGAAGACGTTGACGCGATTATTGAGGCTTATTTGAAAGTTGGAATTAACGAGATTTCATTATCTGACGCGTCCGGCCAAGCAGTTCCGAATCAAGTTTATGATTTATGCAAGCATGTACGAGAAAAATATAATGATGCCTCGTGGTGGCTGCATTTTCATAATACAAGGGGAGCAGCAATCGCAAATATTCTCGCAGCAATGCAGGCCGGTATGACGAGATTTGACGCTTCATTTGGAGGACTCGGCGGTTGTCCGTTCGTTCCCGGGGCGGCTGGTAATGTTTCGACTGAAGATGTTATTAACATGCTCGACGAGATGGGAATTTATACGGGCGTTGATGTCTTGAAAGTCATGGCCTTATCCCGCAAAGTAAGTGAATTATTAGGTCATGGGCTTGATAGTTATGTGTTAAGGGCTGGACGTTCAAAAGATTTGATTGCGTCTCAAGCTGAATAATAAAATTTTTTAAAGGAGGTTATAAAATTGATTAAATGGCTTGATGAACATTTCGAAGAAACACTAATGGTCATTTTCTTGGTTTTAATTTCGTGCGTCATGATGTTACAAGTTATTGTGCGTAAAATTCCCTTTATACCGTCATTAACTTGGGCTGAAGAGTTTTCGCGTTTTATGTGGATTATGAGCGTATTTATCTCGCTTGCTTACACGATTCGTAAAGGAAATATGCTTAGAGTCAATGTAGTTATTGACTTATTGCCGCAAAATGTCCGCAAAGTCATAAATTTATGCGTTGATATTATTGTTGCAGCATGTATGGCACTTCTTGCGTATCATTCTGTAGAGTGCTTAAAGTGGGCAGCTGGTACAATGCTCGAGGGCGCAAAGGCTGAGACTTCCCCCGCAATGGGCTGGCCTATGTGGTGGCTTTATGCGGTCGCGCTGTTCGGGTTCATTATTGCGACATTGAGAGCTATACAAATGTTCTTTATTCATTTAAAGAATTTCAACGTCAGAGAGCTTTCTACACTTGAGCAGACTCAACTTGATGCAAAAGCCGAATTAGAAGCAGGAATCAGAGCAGAGGGAGGCAAATAAACAATGGCAGCGTTATTAGTCTTTGTAATATTTCTCGTAGCAATAATTTTATCGATTCCCATTGGAATCAGTATGATTTTAGGTTCAGTAGCTCCTATTTTGTTAATGGCTCGCGGCGGTGTTATTCCGCAAATAGTAGATAACACTTTGAGCGGTGCAAATTCGACTCCGATTTTAGCAGTGCCTTTATTTATTCTCGGCGGTGTTATTATGGCAGAAGGCGGGATCTCGAAAAAATTATTTAACTTTTTCTCATATTTCGTCGGAAGAATCACAGGCGGAGTCCCTTGCGCAGTCGTCTTAACATGTTTATTTTACGGTGCGATTTCAGGATCAGGCCCGGCAACAACTGCAGCAGTTGGAGCTATGTGCGTACCCTTCATGGTAGATTTAGGC
>CAJOEQ010000002.1:0-12932 GCA_905233515.1 uncultured Synergistales bacterium | reverse complement strand
CTCGCAACTGACGTATCAACCGGAAAATTATTTTTAGGCGGAGTAATTCCCGGCATATTAATCGGCTTGTTCTTAATGCTCTATGCAATTTTCTATTGTGCTACTAAGGGTGAAGACAAGGCAAAAATCAAAGCTAGACTCGACGAGATAAGCTCACGGGGATTCTGGGCATTGTTTAAAGATTCTTTCTGGGCTTTAATGTGTCCGATTATAATTTTAGGCGGTATTTACTCAGGATTCTTTACTCCTACAGAGGCCGCTGTCGTGTCAGTCTTTTATGCATTTATAGTGTGCTTATTTATTGAACGTACTATTAAATTCAGCGCGCTGCCTGCTTTCTTGATGAGTTCAGTAAAGACATATGGCGGACTTGCATTTGTATTAGCATTTGCTACGGCATTCGGGCGTGTATTATCTCTCACACATGCAACGGCGGCAGTTCAGGAATTTATTATTAATAATTTCCACAGCGCGTTCTCAGTCTTGAGTGTCTGCACAGTTATATTCTTGATTTTAGGCATGATTATGGACACAGGACCGGCAATTATTATACTTGCTCCCGTTTTGCTCCCAGCAGTAAAGGCACTCGGCGTAAATGATGTACATTTCGGAGTCGTCCTTGTTTGCTGCTTATCGATTGGACTTGCTACACCTCCGTTCGGGCTTGATTTATTTGTTGCCGGCAATATCTCACAGGATCAGCCTATGACAGTAGCAAAGAAAGCAATACCGTTTATAATTGCGTTCTTGCTGGCACTCGCGCTTATTGTCTACGTACCTGAAGTAAGCACGTGGCTTGTAGGTTAATTTCAAGAAGGGAGATAATATCATGAAAAAATTTATTGCCCTGTTAGTATTTATATTTGTAATGAGTTCATGCGCTTTTGCTGCGTCAGAATTTAATGAGACTTGGCTGATTACTTCAGACACAACGGCAAAGGGCGCAGCGGGTAATGTTTTCGCTGAATTAATCCGCGATAAAGTGAAGGCCGCTAATGCAGGTCTAGTAATTGACTACTTCCCAAACGGCGAACTCGGCGGAGATGCTGATTTATTGCGTCAGGCTCAAAAAGGTTATATTGCAATTACAGTGTGTCAGACGGCTCCTGTAGTGTCATTTATTCCTGAAGTCGCAGTATTTGATTTGCCTATGGTTTTTGCTAGATATGACGGAGATACGATTGATAAAGTTCTTAACGGGGACTCAGAATTTCACAAGCAAATTTCTAAAGCATATGAGAAAGCGGGCTTGCATTTATTAGGCTTTATGCAGAATGCTACGTACAGACTCGCGACTTCAAATAAAAATTTGGAGACTCTTTCAGATTTTAGAGGTTTGCAAATTCGTACGATGGAGAATGCGAATCACATGACTTTCTGGACTGCAATAGGAGCAGAGCCGACCCCCTTAGCATGGGCAGAGTTATATATTTCTCTTCAACAAGGTACAGTAAACGCTCAGGAAAATGCGGCGGATACTTGCGCGTCGGCACATTTTGACGAGGTACAGAAATATCTTGCATGCACGAATCATATTTTATACTGCAATCAGATTTGTATAAATGACAAGATTTATAAAGCTCTCAAGCCTGAACATCAGGAAGTATTAAATAAGGCAGTTGCTGAAGCTTTACAGGAAATGCGCCCGAGACTCGAGGAAATTGACAGAGTCAATAAAGAGAAACTCAAAGCAGGCGGCATGACTATAATTGCTTTCTATGCAGGGAGTCAGATATCTTTATCGCAGAATTGACAACGCTACGAACGGACTCGGCAGTGTTCTTGAAAAGAGTTTAGAAGAAGTAGCAGCAGCAAAGAATCCCGCTCCAGCTCCTGTAAGTGAACCTGCAGAGACTCCAGCAGAAAAGCTGGAAAATTAGAGATTTATTCACTCATTCACGATTAAATAAATAAAATAAAGCCGGGCTCACAAAACCCGGTTTTATTATGCGTTAAAATTTTCTAGTTCTTATTAATAATAATATCGCGAGAATTAAAAGTGTTAATAAATTATTCATGCCTGAATCACAGCCGCCGCCGCTCGAATAATATGTATTTCCTGACATGATTTCTATTTGAACTCGTGCAGGATCTGAGTCCCCGTTCTCATTTCTAGCGATAACATTCACTGTACCTGAAAAAATTTCTAAGGGTTCGCCGTTAATCGTCAAATATTCATCGTCCGACAAAATATATAAACCTTCAGGCAATGTGTCAGGTTATCACTGATTGCGCGTATCATAACCGGTGTAATTTCTCCAGTTCTCAGCACTTTGCTTATAGTTATATCCGTAGGAGTTAAAACCGGCTTATTTTTCTCGTCAACTGGTTTAGAATCATCATTATCAGGCAAAGTAATTTCAAAGTGTATTATGCTAGTTTTTGAATCGCCTTTATCATTTGTAGCAACAATTTCTATATTGCCCGAAAAAATTTCGCTCGGTGTACCGTAAATTACAAGCATTGAATCGTCTGATGTAGCTTTTAAGCCTGCAGGAAGAGCCGAACTAAGCCGCCATGTTACAGCCGAATCACTGTCAGCTATTATGACTATAGGACTAATTGAGTCGCTTGTTATTTTCGTCATGAGAGTTATATTTGCAGGAGTCAAAACTGGTTCGCCGTTGATTGAGTCGTTATTCTTGCTGTTAATATCGCCTGAAGTTATCTCAAATTCTATTACAGCCGGTTCCGAGTCCCCGCTGTTGTTGCTGGCAATAACTTCTACAATGCCCGAAAAAATTTCTAAGGGTTCACCGCTTATAATAAAAGTATTATCATTTGATAAAACACTCAAGCCGGCCGGAATTTCATTCGGAGTCATCGTCCATGTTACTGCGCTGTTACTATAAGATTTGATTACTACGGGAATAATTTTTCCTGTTCCTAGCTGCTTATAAATCGTAATGTCAGTAGGAGCTAAAATAGGCTCGCCAGTGTCTGATAAATCCCAAGTGAGTCTAACGCTCATGCAAAGGGGATCAGAATTTGCCTCGTAATAAATCCCGCTGTTATATTTATAATTTATTACAACAGGTGCGCCGTCAAATTCAGCGATTCCTGTGCGCTGGTCGAAATTTATCGCGTTGACTCCGTCGCCCTTGATCGAGTCAGCCTCAATATTTGATATATCAAGAAGTGTTAAGCCCAGAGTCTTGAAGTCAAAAAATTTCGAGCGTTCTTGAGTCATAAACCTTTTTTGAGGCGATAGAGCTATTACAGAATTACTCGTTGAATTAGAATTTACATGAGCTCTTATATTTTGTGAGAGAGCAATTTTTGCGAGCATGTTATTACGCAAATCAATATTTAATAAATCTCTCTGTCCGCTCAAATCGAGTTCATAAATATTATTATTCGCAGCATATAAATTATTGAGTGCCTGATTACTCGTTAAATCAAGCGATTCAAGTGCGCTGTTAGTTACATCGAATTCGATTAATTTTGCAAAATTGCTCGTATCAATCGAGACAAGATCTTCACGATCCATCATGTAAAAATATTCTAAGCCCGTTAAAGTCTCAAATCCCGCCGGAAATAAAAATCCTAAAGTGTACGATAAATCAAGACTCAAAATTGAAATATCACCAGTTAAATCTAAATTTATTAAATTTTCGCCTTCAGGTAGTATAACATATTGCAGCTTATCCATGCCGCTGAAATCAGCCGAGATCATAGAATTTAAATCTTTAACATGAATTATGCTGATATAATCGTTTGAGTCTATGCCGCTGTCCTTGAGATTGAAATTTTTTATAGCAGGTAATAAATTAACGTCTTCACCTCTATAAACGTCGTTGCTGCCTGTACCGCCTAATAGATCTGTTAGACTAAATCCGCCGCTGCTTTCTCCTGAAGGATAAATCAGGTCGGAGGTCTCGTATTCTGTGCCGCCTATTACAGTCGTAATCACTGTATGAGCTCTATAACCTTTAGGAGAAGTTGAGCCGCCGCCTAATCCGGGAATTCCTCCCCCGCTGCTGCTTTCACTGCTTTCACTGCTGTCACTAGATAATACATAACCTACACGATTTAATCTCGGATTATTGCTTAAATCTAAATTTGTTAATGACTCTAGCGGACTTGTAGCAACTTCACCAGTTCCGCCGCTGTCGGCCATTCCCAATAATGCTAATATCGGGTTAGCTTGTGCTGGATAAAGCATTCCGAGATTCACAGCAACTAAACTCGGGCAATTATGAGCGTCAACAGAAACTAAATTTTTTTGATTAGATATGTCAAGTATAATATTTGCATCTCCGCTTGAATTTCCGAATCCGTGCATATCAAGCCACTTTAAACTATCACCCATATATGGCATATAAAGCTCGCCCGTTGTCTTAGTCGCCGAGTCGTGAATATCAAGAGTCTCTAATTTTGTCAGTGTCGTTAAATTAATATTATTTAAATTTGGACATTCATATGCAGAAAGTTTTACAATTTTTGACGCGCTTGTTACATCGAGACTGAAATTTGCAGTACTTCCCGTTAAATCAAGTTCTTTGAGAGAATCAAACGAGAGCACAAAATCTCCCGAAAAATTTTCAGGCAAAGGAATAATTAAAGTATTCAAGCTCGTGAATAAATCAAATGATTCAAAATCAGATGACGCAGTAATTACGCTTAAATTTACATCTGAGAAATCAATAGAATATACTTCAGAAATATTTGCAGATAAACTTACTTGGCCGCCTCCGTTATTAGTTGCTGTTATAACTTGGCCGCTTGAATCATTAATTTTTGCGCTGGGTAAAACTGTTGCGAGATTTTCGCTTAAATTTACGTTTTCAGCATAAACACTCACACATGATAAAATAATAAAGAAAATTGCTGTCAAGATATGTTTTAACGAGTTCAATTAATTACAACTCCTTATTAATAAATTTTCTCTAAATTATAGAATATTTCATGAAATTTCGCGATAAAAAATGAGTCCCCCGCAAAATTCACGAGAGACTCAAAGCAAGAATCTATAAAATTTTATTCGTTTGTCATAGCAACGGCCTTATCAAATAAATCTGTTACTTCTTTTGAAGGCTTAGGAGAAATTAATGACACTAACACAGCAGCAATTAGTCCCGCAAAAAATCCCGGTATTATCTCATAAACGCCCGTATATGACATATAATTAAGCCAGCAAATATCTACTAATGCACCGACAAAGACTCCGACGGCAGCACCCGAAAAAGTAAATCTTCTCCAGAATAAACTAAGCATTATAGCAGGCCCGAAAGCTGCTCCGAAAACTCCCCACGCATTTGAAACTAGTGCCATGATTGAGCCGGCATTTGGACTCGAGGCAATAAATAAAGCAGCTACAGCAATTAATAACACGACTATACGGCCAGCCCAGAGCATTTCACGACTCCCGGCTTTGTCCTTACGAATCACAGGGCGATATACATCTGAAGCAAAAGCACTCGCAGCCGCTAATAATTGACTGTCAGCCGTACTCATTGCCGCAGCAAGAACAGCAGAAAGCAAAATTCCTGATACTACAGCGGGGAATATTCTACGTGCCATCACGACAAAGACAAGCGAATTATTATTTATTGACTCATCAAAGCCGATAAACATTCGCCCGATTACTCCGACAAGTGCAGCAAAAATTAATATTATCATTGTCCAAGAAATGCCGATTTTTGCCGATTTTCTTAATTCCTGCTGTGATTTAATTGACATGAATCTAATTATAATATGCGGCATTCCGAAATATCCCAGTCCCCAGCCGAGTCCCGAAGCTATATCCTGCCAGCTTGTAAAGGCATTCCAATAATTTGGCGTTTCTTTTGCGATTGAATCAGCTGCTCCGGCCTCTAACATGGTAGCTGCTGCTATGGGAACTATTAACATGGCCGCTAATACTAACATGCCCTGGAAAAAGTCAGTCCATGATACAGCACTGAAGCCGCCTAAAAATGTGTAACTGATTACAATAACAGCCGCTAAATACATTGCAATAGTCGTGTCAAGTCCTGTTACTGTATTAAATAATGTCCCGCAGGCTTTTATACTCGACGCAGCATAAATTGTATAAGCAACAAGAAAAACTACAGCCGAAATTAATTGCAATGCTCGCGACTTCGATAAAAATCTATTAGTCAAATATTGAGGGACTGTAATAGAATCATTCGCAGTAATCGAGAAAGCGCGCAATCTCGGAGCCTCATATATCCAACTTAGAGTATAGCCAATTGCAAGACCTACAGCGATCCAAATTTGACCGAGTCCCATTGCATAAATTGAAGTGGGAAGTCCCATTAACACCCATGCGCTCATGTCAGAAGCACCCGCAGATAACGCAGCAACCCACGCGCCCATTTTGCGATCTCCTAAGAAATAACCGCGTTCTGACTGATTTTTATCTCGTAAAAAGAAATAAACTCCTATAGCTAGCATAAACAGCAAGTAAATTATAAACACGCTGACTTCTTGTAAATTCATATAATGCAAAACTCCTTGTCTCTAAATAAATTTATAAAAATTTCTAAGAAGTATATTATACTGTAAAATTTTACCCGCCTAAATACGCTTTTCTTACTTCAGGCGATGATAATAACTCTTTACCCGTCCCAGTAGTTACGATTTTGCCAGTTTCCATTACGTAGCCACGGCTTGCGATACTTAAGGCCATTTGCGCGTTTTGTTCGACTAATAAAATAGTCGCTCCGTGTTTATGTAAATCTGCAATAATATCAAAAATTTGTTCTACTAAAATCGGAGCTAATCCCATTGAAGGCTCATCAAGCATTAACAATTTAGGACGGCTCATTAAGGCGCGGCCCATTGCTAACATTTGCTGTTCACCGCCTGAAAGAGTGCCGGCTATTTGATTTTTACGCTCATTTAAACGCGGGAATAATTTATAAACATTCTCTAAATCTTCATGAATATAATTATTTGATTGAGTATATGCGCCCATCTCTAAATTTTCCTGTACTGTCATTTGAGCAAATACCCGCCGGCCTTCAGGAACTTGCGCGAGTCCACGTTCCACAATTTTATGAGGTGCTATTTTTGCAAGCGAGTCCCCTAAAAATGAGACGCTGCCCGTACTAGGATGCAATAATCCCGAAATAGTATTTAAAGTCGTAGATTTTCCTGCACCGTTCGCGCCGATTAACGTAACAATTTCACCCTCATAGACTTCAAATGAAATGCCTTTTATAGCGTGAATGCTCCCATAATAGACATTGATATTTTCAACTTTTAAAACTGGATCAGCCATATTTTAAGCCTCCTCCTTTTTGCGCCCTAAATAAGCCTCAATTACTGCCGGATTTGCCTGTATATCTTCCGGAGTTCCTTTCGCTATGACTTGGCCGAAATTTAATACACAAATCCCGTCGCAAATATTCATAACGAGACTCATATCATGCTCAATTAAAATTATAGCGATTTGGAACATGTCATGAACTTTTCTTATATTGTCCATTAAGTCAGCAGTCTCAGAAGGATTCATACCGGCGGCAGGCTCATCAAGCAATAATAATGACGGATTTGTAGCAAGAGCCCTCACAATTTCGAGTCTTCTCTGCGCTCCATAAGGCAACGAACCCGCCCTAACATCGGCAATGTCCTGCATATCGAAAATAGAAAGCAGCTTTAAAGCTCGTCTATGTGCGGCAACTTCTTCACGTCTATAATTCGGGAGTCTTAAAATCGCGCTCAACATGTTATATTTCATTTCGTTATTCATTGCGGCTTTTACATTATCGACGACGCTTAAATTTTTGAATAATCTTATATTCTGAAATGTCCTAGCGATCCCGGCCTTGTTTATCTGCATTGTATTAAGCCCGTGAGTATCTTGACCGTTTAATAAAATCGTCCCTTTTGTAGGCTGATATACTTTTGTGAGCAAATTAAATACTGTAGTCTTTCCTGCTCCATTCGGCCCGATTAGTCCTACAATTTCAGTGCGTCCTACTGTCAAATTAAAATTGTCGACTGCCTTAATGCCTCCGAGTGTGATTCCTAAATTTACACATTCTAAAACTGGCTCACGGTCAAAATCTCTATCAGGCAAAATCGCTCGTGAAGGTACAGGAATATATTTTGTTTTTTTCTTCATAATTTATTCAGCCTCCATCTTAATTTTTGCCGACTTTACACGCGAATATTCAGGCGCATTAATAAAATATTTATTTGTCATGATTTATTCGGCCTCCTCTTTGCGCTTAAAAGGGTTCAACTTTGCAAAGAAAGATCTAATCTCTGAGTTATTTGTCCCGAGCATAGTTATTATTAATATAATCGCGTAAAGGAGCATTCTATAATCTGAGAACTCGCGCAATTTTTCCGGCAAAATAGTCAAAGCAGCCGCCGCAATTATTGAGCCTAACATATTCCCCTGACCGCCTAAGACAACGAAAACTAGAATCAAAATCGACGTGTTGAAATCAAATTTATTAGCTACGATTGTAGAATAATTCATAGCAAATAAAGCCCCCGCAGCTCCTGCTAAAGCCGCTGAAGTAACAAATGCCATCATTTTATATTTTGTTATGTCGAGTCCGATACTTTCTGCCGCGATTCTGTCGTCTCGTATTGCCATAAAAGCACGCCCCGAACGCGAATTTACGAGATTAAATACTACCATCAATGCAATCATAACGAGTATAAACCCAGCCGGGAAAGTAGAAATTTTTTGAATCCCGCTGATTCCCATTGGCCCGCGTATGATTAATTTGCCGCCCGGTAAAAGTCTCGTCGTGTCGCTCAACATGCTAAAATGAATCCCGCCCGAGTCAACTCCTAAATAAAAATTATTGAGCAAACTTTTTATAATTTCTCCAAATGCAAGAGTTACTATCGCTAAATAATCGCCCTTGAGCCTCAAAACTGGAATCCCTATCAAGAATCCTGCAACAGCCGCAAAAATCGCCGCAATTATCATAGCAAGTGCGAGTCTAACAGGTGCAAAAGGTATCAAATTTTGCATTAAGATGGCTGAAGCGACTCCGGAAAATGCACCGACTGACATAAAACCCGCGTGGCCAAGTGAAAGCTCGCCGGAAATTCCTACGACTAAATTTAATGACACTGCCATGACCATATAAGCGCAAATCGGTACTAACATACCCCGCATAGTTGAGCTTAAAAATTTTGTGCTGCTCATTGTCTGACAGATTATATATGCAAGAATTACTATAAAATATGTGAGATAAATTCTTCTTGCTTCTACACGCTTTAAATTTATTAACCTGCGCATTGTCATAATTTACACCTTCTCTTGAGTGTATTTACCGAGAAGTCCCGCAGGCTTCACAAGCAATACTATAATTAATACAGCGAAAACAACCGCATCCGATAATTGACTCGAAATATAGGCCTTCGCAAAAATTTCAATTACTCCCAGCATTAACCCGCCGAGAAAAGCTCCCGGAATTGAGCCGATGCCTCCGAATACTGCCGCTGTAAATGCCTTTATGCCGGGTAATGCTCCAGTCGTCGGCATAAGAGTCGGATATGCTGAACACAATAACGCACCCGCAATAGCAGCAAGTCCCGAACCTATCGCGAATGTCATAGAAATTGTAGCGTTTACGTTGATTCCCATTAATTGAGCCGCGCCCTTGTCTTCTGAACATGCACGCATGGCCTTCCCGAGCCTCGTTTTATTGATAAACAGAGTCAATACAATCATAATAATTAAACATGTAATAATAGTTAAAGCTGTAACATGTGAAATAGATAACTCGCCTTCAAATAATTTAAATGCCCCGCGCCCTATAATTGACGGGAAGACTTTAGGATTTGACGACCATAATAATAACGCAGTATTTTGCAAAAAATAGCTGACTCCGATTGCTGTAATTAAGACTGCTAGTGATGGAGCCTGCCTTAACGGCTTATATGCAAATCTTTCTATTATTATGCCTAAAAAAGTACACACTATCATTGCAAGAATTATACCTATAAGCGGGTGAAGTTCATAACGTGAGACCGCATAAAAACAAACATAAGCACCTACCATTATTACATCGCCGTGTGCAAAATTTAACATTTTTGCTATTCCGTATACCATCGTATAACCCAGAGCGATAATTGCGTAAATGCTCCCTAAACTTATGCCGCTGATAAAATAATTAAGAAATATCATCGATAAATTTATAGCTCCTTCTTTATTGTGGACTGCCAAGATAATATATTTTCATGTCGACCCCTTCGAGTAGACACGCTATTTTCATAAATAATATCAATAACAGCTATCTTTTTTTCCATTCTAGGATTTGCCCCTCTATAATTTATTTAACAACGAAAAAAGCAGCCGGAGATTTTGTAAGGCCGACTCTCTCCTGACTGCTCATAAAAATTTTTTCTCGTGAATTTATTAAATTAGTCAAGTCCGACATATGCGCCGTTCTTGATTATCATACCCTTAGGATCTTTTGAGACTTCGCCATTTTTCGCCCAAGTTACATTTGATCCGGTTACGCCGTTAAATTTCATTGTTGTGAACTGCTCAATCATTAATTTGCAAATTTCTTCAGCGTCCATATCTGCTTTTGCTTTTGCCTGAGTGAGTGCCTGACAATAAGCGTAAACACAATCATAACCATCTGCGGCGAATTGATTCGGAATTTCTCCGTGTCTCTTCTGGTACTCAGCAACAAATTTTTTAGTCATCTCGTCATTTGCATCTGCATTAAACGGAGTAAGCAAAATAACGCCCTCTGCTAATGACTTGTCAAAGCCTTCCATCGTCAAAATTCCGTCCATGCCGTCGACTCCGAACCATTTAGGAGCATAGCCCATTGATTTAGCTTGAGCAAAAATTAAGCTCGCAGGCTGGTAATACATCGGCAAAAATACGAGTTCTGCGCCGTTTTTCTGAGCGTCAGTTAACTGCACCGAGAAATCATTATCATTCCCGTCCGCAAAAGTTGTCTCGCTTACGATTTCAAGACCTAATTTCGGGGCTGTCTCTATAAAAGTGTCGCGAATACCTTTTGAATAAACATCGTCATTTTTCCAGATAACAGCAACTTTTTTAGCTAAATTTTTATTTGCAATATATTGCGCGCTTGCACTGCCCTGATTAGGATCTACAAAACACATCTGGAAGACGTTATCTTTTCCTTCTGTTACTGCACGGGCTGAAGCTGAAGGAGTGAGAGCAAATATTCTATCTGCAAAATTTTCTGCTGCTGTTGCCTCACATGGCTTTGACGTTACAGAACCTAAAGAAATCTGCATACCCCAGTCTTTCAATGCGTTATAGGCGTTTACGGCCTTCTCTGCGTCATGTGTATCGTCCTGATAATTAAGCTCAAATTTTACATCAATATTCATTGCGTTGATCTCATCTACTGCGATTTGTGCGCCTCTCATTGCGGCCATTCCGTAAATTGCTGCTCCGCCGGTAAGTGGTGCAGTTCCGCCGAGTTTGAAAGCTGCTCCGAATGCACTTGAAGCCATTGCAAGAATTAAAAGCGTGCAGGTTAAAATTTTCTTAGTCATGATGAAAATATAATCTCCTTGCCTATAAATTTATGCTTTATCCTGAAAAATTCTTTACGGCCATATAGAAATTTTCAGTGTTGAAGCCTGAATATACAAAAAAAGCGGCTTATTACACCGCCGGTTTTCTCTCAAGTTATAGCGCGGTAGGCAGGATTCGAACCCACGACCTAAGGCTCCGTAGGCCTTCGCTCTATCCAGCTGAGCTACTACCGCAGGAAAATTATGGCGGTGGGTGTGAGATTCGAACTCACGATAGAGTTATTAGACCCTATACTCACCTTCAGCCTCTCGGCCAACCCACCATATTATTATGCTGCTAAAATTTTCAAACGTTGAGTATATTATAACGCCGTTAAATTCTTGTCAAATGAAATTATAATTTTTCTCGCAAATAATTCTTCAAGTTCACGCGTTAAACTCTCGCAAAAATCTACGGGAATATCAGCAATTACGCTTACTGACTCGTTATATTCCCACTTTAAATTAAGCGCGTTATTATTCTCAAGCAAACGAGTTATTAATCCCATTTGTGAATATTCAAGCACTATAAAAAATTTTTGAGTGATTATGCATTCTTTTATCTCGGCCATTTCGAGGGCTTTTGCTGCTGTCATTCCATAAGCGTCAATTAATCCCCTTGTACCGAGTTTGACTCCTCCGAAATATCTAGTAACTACTATCATGACATTCACAAGCCCTGAATGCTTTATAGCGTTTAAAATCGGCTTGCCCGCTGTTCCTGAAGGTTCGCCGTCATCTGATGAGTATTCGCTCCCGTTTGAGAAAATATAAGCCCTGCAGTTATGAGTCGCGTCTCTATATTTAGATATTATTTGCGATAAAAAATTTTTGCTCTCGTCTTCATTGTGAACAGGTGCAAGATCTGCGATAAAGAGCGAGCGTTTTATTTTCCCCTCATAAGTAACAGGGCTTAAAGGCTCGTTATACTTTTCTCCCCTGCCAGACATCTTTTATTTTTTGCCATGAATTAGCAATCGAGTCAGATAATACGCGGGTATCTGAAATAACAGGCATGAAATTATTATCTCCGTTCCAGCGCGGGACAATGTGCCTGTGTAAATGACCGTCGACTCCTGCACCTGCGACTCTGCCGAGATTCATTCCGATATTAAAGCCGTCGGGATTCATAACTTTTTTTAGGACTTGCAGAGACTTTTTTGTCAAATTATGCATCTCAAAAGATTCCTCATCAGTTAATGACTCGTAAACATTCGTGTGTCTGAATGGAATTATCATTAAATGACCGGGATTATACGGATAAAGATTCATGATTACAAAACAAGTTCGGCCACGATGTACGATAAAATGTTCGTCGTCATGATTCTCAGCAGGAAAATCACAGAATATACAGCCCTCGTGCTTAGGTGCCTCAATATATGACATTCGCCAAGTTGCATAAAGTTGTTTCATGAAAAATTTTGCTCCTTTTGTTGATTGATAGT
>CAJOEQ010000001.1 GCA_905233515.1 uncultured Synergistales bacterium | reverse complement strand
TCATCAGGTAATAAGCCTTGATTTTCCGGAGCAAATGCCGCGTCATCTTCAACAATTGAGGCTACTATTTGATTTTCGGGGTCTTGAAAGACTATGCCGACATTAATATTTTCGTTAATAATGCATTCGCCCTCATAATTATCAATAAGTCCGGCCAAGATTTTAGCAAGAGTAGATTTTCCTGAGCCGTTATGACCTAAAATAGCAATTCTTTCGCCATTGTTCACAAAAAACGAGACGGCTTTTAATGCACGTCCCGATTTTGCGTCATACTTGAATGAGAGCGAGCGCACTTGTATTAACGGGATATTATTTCTTCTCGTCAGTGCGTTCGACAAGTTCAATCACTGCCATAGGAGACCCGTCGCCTTTGCGTGCTCCTAATTTTACGATTCTGGTATAACCGCCTTTATCGAAACTTTTATATTTCGGGGCGATTTCCTGAAATAATTTCGTTGCTGCCTGTTTATGAGGCATTTTCGAGAAAACTACGCGTATATCATGAACGCTGCCGCCTCTTGCGCGGGTGATTAATTTTTCTGCAACACGGCGTAATTCCTTAGCTCTTGTTACTGTTGTAGTGATTTGACCGTTAAGAAATAAACTCGCTGCCATATTGCCAAGCATGAGCCTTCTATGACTGCCATAACGGCCAAGTGTCCTGTGATCTACATGATGTCTCAATTATTCCTGCACCTCCTTAGAAGATTTCTTTGCTGTACGTTTTTTCTTAGGTTTAGCTTCAGGCTCTGAGTCTGAGTCTGATTCTGGCTCTGATTTAGCTTTAGCCTTAGATTTTGATTTAGTTTTAGGCTTTTTTTCTGTCTCAGGTGCCGGCTCTGATTCAGATTTAACTTCAGGCTTAACTTCAGATTCAAATATTGATTCTAAATCAGTTTTTGAGCCTTCTTCCTGTTCAGGTTTTGGCTCTGAGTCCGGTATATTTTCGGTGATTTCGCCTTCAGGGTTTGCGCTGGGCTTGCTAACAGTGAGATTAAATCCCAGTGAGGCAATTTTTTCTTCAATTTCAGTTAAAGACTTTCTGCCGAGATTACGAATCTTAAGCAAATCATCACGCGACTTCTTAATTAAATCGCCTATAGTGTTCATTCCGCCGCGAAGTAGACAATTTTCACTCCTGATACTTAATTCAAGCTCATGAATCGGATGAGAGAATATTTCAGGCTCTCCGTCGTCTTTCTCTGTAACTTTTGGCGGTATAGTTACATTTTCTATTTCGCTGGCACTATCAGGAATTTCAACCGTTTGGCGAGTATTCTTTATAGCGGTTGCAACATTCTCGGCAATTTCTTTGAAGTAACTTTCTGCGATTTCGGCGGCTTGCTTGACTGCTTCCTGCGGTGAAATTGTGCCATTAGTCCAGACTTCTAAAATCAATCTTTCATAGTCAATACTTTGACCGACTCGGGCGGGTTCGATTTCGTAATTAACTCGTGTAACAGGTGAAAAAATTGCGTCCGATAACATTGCATCAAGCGGCATAGGAGGCTGTGCGGGGCGTTCACGTTCAGCAGATAAATAACCGACTCCCTGTTCTACGTAGATTTCAAGAGTTAAATCTGCTCCCGGTTCAAGAGTGCATATAACTCCGTCATTATGATTGTCGGGACTGTCAACGAACTCAAAATCATTATCCCAAGGCAATAAATCTTTAACAGTGATAACTCCGGGATTTTTCTCGCGCGTGAAAAAATCAGCCGGCAAATCTCTTGAGTCCAATGTCAAAATTTTATATTCTGAAGGCGGCATATCGTGCTTAGCTCTAATGGGAATATGCTTGAGATTCATTAAAATTTCTATAACGTCCTCGCGAACTCCTTTAATAGTGCTGAATTCATGCAAAACGCCGTCAATTCTCACAGCTGTAACAGCCGCGCCCTTAATTGACGACAATAAAAGCCGCCTTAAAGCATTTCCGAGCGTATCACCGTAACCGCGTTCTAATGGCTCGATATATAAACGCCCGTAATTGCCTTTAGTCTCATCGATAAAAATTTTAAATCTATTACTCTCCATATATTAAACACGCCTTCTCTTAGGAGGTCTGCATCCGTTATGAGGAATAGGGGTAGCGTCTTTGATTAAATTAACCTGAAGTCCTGCCGCCTGTAGAGATCTAATTGCGCTTTCTCTGCCGGGGCCGGGGCCTTTTACGATTACGTCAATCTCTTGAACGCCCTGATCCTGCGCACCTTTTGCGACCTGCTGTGCTGCTATCTGAGCCGCGAACGGTGTAGATTTCCTTGTGCCTTTGAAGCCGACATTTCCGCCGCTTGCCCAAGTTATAATATTTCCGCCGCGATCGCTAATACACATAATTGTATTATTGAATGTCGAGTAAATGTGCGCTACTCCGTAATTTATATTTTTCTTCTCGCGTCTTTTGCCTTTACGAGCCTGACTAGTTCTCTTTGCCAAGTTTGTTTACCTCCTGACGTTATTTCGTCGCAACTTTCTTATTTGCAACAGTTCTTCTCGGACCTTTGCGGGTTCTTGCGTTGGTCTTAGTGCGCTGGCCTCTGACAGGAAGACCTAAACGATGACGAGTACCGCGATAACAACCTATATCAATTAGGCGTTTAATATTCATAGAAATTTCACGTCTTAAATCGCCCTCGACCTTGTAATTATCTTCTATTTCACGGCGTAATTTCTGCGTATCTGCCTCGTCTAAGTCCTTAACTCTTACATCAGGATTTACGCCTGTTGCCGCTAAAATTTTCTGGGAAGTCTTGAGACCTATCCCAAATATATAAGTTAAGCCGATTTCTACCCGTTTATCTCTGGGTAAATCTACACCTGCTATACGTGCCATTTATTTATTACCTCCTGACACCTTGTCTCTGCTTGTGTCTTGGATTGCGTGAACAGATTACACGCACAACTCCATGACGGCGGATTACTCTGCAAAATTCACAAATAGGCTTGACTGAAGGCCCTACTTTCATGATTTATAACCTCCAAATTTATTTATAACGATAAATTATTCTGCCCCTCGTTAAATCATAGGGGGATATTTCAACGAGAACTTTATCACCGGGTAAAATTCTGATAAAGTGCATTCTCATTTTGCCGCTGACATGAGCTAAAACTCTATGACCGTTTTCAAGCTCGACTCTAAACATAGCATTGGGCAGCGGTTCAGATATTACGCCCTTGATTTCCATTACGTCCTCTTTGCCGGAAGCCATTTTATTTACATTCCCCATTTCGTTAAAATCTCCGGCCCATCGTCGAGAATCGCTATTGAGCGTTCAAAATGTGCCGCGTCAGAACCGTCCACTGTTGAGACTGTCCAGCCGTTAGAGCCTACTTTTACATCTTCAGCACCTGACATGATCATAGGCTCAATTGCTATAGTCATGCCCCTTTGAAGAGTTAAACCCTGCCCAGCGTCGCCGTAATTCGGAATTTGCGGGGCTTCATGCATTTTTTTGCCGATACCGTGCCCCGTGTAGTCGCGAACTATTCCAAAACCGAGCGGCTTTACAAAACTTTCTATTGAGTAGCCTATATCGCCTAAAGTATTTCCTGCAATAGCTGCTTTTATCGCCCTGTTTAGTGCGTCTTGAGTAACTTCAAGCAATTTTTTACGGGGTTCGCTTATATTTCCAACGGGATAAGTGCAGGCAGCATCTCCGCACCAGCCATTTACATATGTTCCCACGTCAACGCTGATAATGTCGCCTTCCTGCAAAATCCTGTTAAAATCAGGTATTCCGTGCACAACTTCTTCATTTATTGACGCGCATATAGTCCCCGGAAAAGGAGGCATATTCGCAGCTGGTCTATAATTCTTGAATGCTGGTATGCCGTTATTGCGCCTTATATGCTCCTCTGCTAACCTGTCAAGCTCTCCCGTTGATATACCGGGCTTTATTGCCTCGCGCATTATGTCAAGTACTTCTGCTGTAACTCGTCCGGCAACTCGCATTAATTCTATTTCTTCAGGACGCTTAATCTTTATCATTTCGCAAAACTTTCTGAACACGCGAAAAAATTTCATCAGGTGTCCCCGCTGCTTCTACTTCAAACAATAAGCCTTTATCTTTATAAAACGCGATTAATGGCTCTGTCTGTTCGTGAAAGACTTTTAGACGGCTTTTAATAGTTACTTCGTTGTCATCGTCCCGGATATAAAGCTCGCCATTACAGGACGGACATTTTTTATGCTCGTTAATATTAGTAACTTGTCCGCAATCCCTGCAAACTCCACGACTTGTAAGACGCTTGATAATTTCTTCATCTGAGACAGCAAATAAAATAACGCCGTCAATTTTCGTAATACCATCAAGAAATTTCGCTTGCTCTATAGTCCTAGGGAAGCCGTCAAGCATAAAGCCGTCAACTTCTAAATTTTTCAAAGTATCTGCTACCATGTTATTAACAAGCTCATCGGGAACTAACTGGCCGGCATCCATGTACTTTTTTGCTTCAATTCCCAGCGGCGTATTATTCTTTAGATTATGCCTGAAAATATCTCCCGTCGAAATATGAGCAAGTTTATGCTCTGATTTTAACAAAGCGGCTTGAGTTCCTTTACCAGCTCCGGGCGCACCTAATAATACAAGCCTCATGATTAACCCCTTAGAAGACCTTTGCGACTTCCGCCGGATTTCTTTAATATTCCGTCATAATGCCGCATTAGTAATTGAGCCTCAATCTGATTAATCGTGTCCATTGCTACACCTACTACGATTAATACTGCCGTCCCGCCGAAGTAAAAACTATTTATATTTAACACGCTTGACATAACATTAGGAATTAACGCAATAATCGCTAAGAATACCGCGCCGCCGAGTGTTATACGCTCCATTACACGCGTAATATAATCTGATGTAGGATTGCCCGGACGAATTCCCAGTATAAAACCGCCGTATTTCTTCATGTTATTTGCTATATCAGTCGGATTAAAGACTACAGCCGTGTAGAAATACGAGAAAAATATTATCAATGCTACATAGCACAAAATATAAAAGAAACTATTCGGAGCAAATAAGCCGCTGATAAATCTTCCAATTGAGCTATCACTGAAATAATTTGCAATAGTGTACGGGAATATTAATAACGAACTCGCAAAAATTATCGGAATTACTCCCGATTGATTGACTTTTAACGGGATAAATGTACTTTGACCGCCGTAAATTTTATTGCCGACAACTCTTTTTGCGTACTGAACGGGTAATCTTCTTTGACCTTCCTGCAATAAGATACAGCCTGCTACGACTATTACCATTAAGACAAGGCCGATTAATAAGGCTATTACGCTTAATGAGCCTAAGCGAACCATGCTCCAAGTCTGTAAAATTGCCTCAGGAATTCGCGCGACTATACCGGCAAAAATTAATAATGATATTCCGTTGCCTATTCCGTGATCCGTCAATTCTTCACCGAGCCACATTACAGCCATTGAGCCAGCTACTAGAGTGATTACTACTAAGAGCCATTCAAACGCGCCGCCCTGCATTATGCCCAGTCCCCTGAGCCATGCCGTCATGCCGATTGCTTGAACTAATGCGAATAACACTGCCCCGTATCTAGTCCACTGAACTATTTTTTTGTGCCCGTCTGTTGAGTCTTTCTGGATTTTCTCAAGAGCTGGAAATATTACAACTAATAATTGCATGACTATGCTTGAATTAATATAAGGCGCAACACCTAGCGAGAATATACCAAATCGAGAAAGAGCACCGCCTGAAAATAAATTCAAGAAGTCCATAACTCCGCCGCCTGTGCTAAATAAACTAGCCATAGCAGCACGATCAACGCCGGGACTGGGAATATATGCTCCTAGACGGAAAATAAATAATATTCCCAGCGTGAAAAATATTCTGCGTTTCAGGTCGGGTAACCTGAAAATATCTCCAAGCGACCCGAACATTTACGCTACCTCATGAGTTCCGCCGGCTGCCTCAATTTTCTTTGCGGCACTTGCACTAAATGCGGCGGCTTTTATCTTGAATGACTTTGTAAGCTCTCCATTTGCAAGAATTTTCACGGGTAATTTTTTCTTGATAATTCCGGCTTTGTAAAGAACTTCAAAATCTATTTCTGAACCTGCATCAAATTTTTTTTCTAGCACGTCAAGATTTACTGTCTGGAAAATTTTAGCAAATCTATAATTATTAAATCCGCGCTTAGGTGTCCTACGAGTCAAAGGCATTTGTCCGCCTTCAAAGCCCGGTCTAACTCCGCCGCCAGTTCGCGATTTATCGCCTTTATTTCCTTTGCCGGATGTCTTACCGTTCCCGCTGCCTATACCTTGACCGAGACGCTTTGATTTATGAGTGCTGCCCTTCGCAGGGTGCAAATCATTTAATGTAATCATTCTTATTCTTGCACCTCCCATTTTACTAGGTGCCGCACGTGTTCAAGCATTCCCCTAATTTGCGGGGTGTCATCGTGTTCGACTTCTGAATTTAATTTCTTAAATCCTAATGCTTTAATCGTGCGTTTTTGTCTTTCGGGGAAACTAATCGCGCTCTTAATCCATTTTGCTTTTATCTTGGCCATGATTATTCACTACTCCCCGATTATTGCTGAATCGTCCTGTGCTGATTCTTCTGTGTCGACTTCAGCAGCAAGCCCGCGCAATTTCATAATTTCGTCCGATGTACGAGTTATCTTTATAGCCTCAAGTGTTGCATGTGCTACATTTATAGCGTTCGATGTCCGGCCTGTAACTTTTGTAACAACGTCTTTAACGCCGCCAAGTTCCATTATTGCACGAACTACTCCGCCTGCGATTACTCCTGTTCCTGCGGGTGATGGCTTTAATAATACTCTTGCTGCTCCAAATTCACCGACTACAGGATGAGGGATTGTGTCGCCGTCATGCTTGACTGAGACTAAATTTTTCTTTGCTTTCTCGATACCTTTTCTAACTGCCTCGGCGATTTCTTTAGCTTTGCCGATACCTGTACCGACTTGACTTGAGCCATCTCCGACTACTACGAGAACTGCAAATCTAAATCTCTTACCGCCTTTAACGACTTTGCTGACACGATTAATCGCTACAACTCGTTCTTGTAATTCTATATCTAAATCTCTTCTAGGCATTAGAATATTAAGCCTCCTTCACGGGCTGAATCTGCTACAGCCTGAATCTTTCCGTGATAAGCATGGCCGCCCCTGTCAAATACTACAGAAGTAATGCCCTTCGCCTTTGCACGTTCCGCTATGGTCTTCCCGATGACTTTTGCCGCCGCAATGTTGCAGCCTCCTTTGAGTTCGGGCTGTAATGCCTTCTCAAGTGTTGAAGCACTTACAAGCGTGTGGCCTTTGTCATCGTCTATGACTTGCACATAAATATTCTTTAAGCTCCTGAACACACATAGACGCGGCTTTTCTGCTGTGCCTGAAAGAGTTTTGCGTAATCTCTCATGCCTTATTACGCGCATATCGTTTCTGCTTCTCTTCTTCATGTCTTATTTTGCCCCCGTCTTTCCGGCCTTGCGGATAATGTATTCATTCTCGAATTTGATACCCTTTCCGTGATAAGGTTCAGGCGGCCTGAATTCCTTTATCAATGCGCATGTCTGCCCGACTAATTCTTTATCTATGCCTCTTACGTGAAATTTAATCGGGTTCTCTACAACTATTTCTATACCTTCAGGCGGCGTGAATTCTATAGGGTGTGAATAGCCTAAATTCATGACTAATTTTTTGCCCTGTAATGCGGCTCTCCAACCTACTCCGACGATTTCAAGAGTTTTAGAGAAACCGGCTGTTACTCCTGTAATCATGTTCGCGATTAATGCTCTTGTCATGCCGTGCCATGCGCGTGTTTGCTTCTCTTCATTCGCGCGTGAGACTTTAACAAGTCCGCCGTCAATCTCTAAACTTATGCCGGGCATTAATTTAGCGTGTAATTCACCCTTTGGGCCTTTCACGATAATATCATTGCCCTTGAGTTCAACGCTTGCACCTTTTGCGATTTCTACTGCTTTGCGTCCGATACGAGACATTTTTATTTTTCCCCCTTACCAGACATAGCAGAGTACTTCTCCGCCGAGACCGAGTTTATTTGCTTCTGTTCCGGTCTTCAAACCTTTTGACGTTGAGAGAATTGCTAAACCTAAACCGCCCATTACTACAGGCAATTTGTCGCGTCCTACATAAATTCTGCGGCCGGGCTTGCTTATGCGTCTAAGTCCCTGAATTACTCTCTCTTTGCCATTTCCATATGATAAATAAATCCTAATTTCTGCGTAGGGCTTTGCAGGATCCGTTATCATTCTAAAATTGCGTATATAGCCCTCATCTTTAAGAATTCTTGCTAGAGCTAATTTCATTTTGCTTGAGGGAATATCAACGCTTTCTGCATATATCATATTTGCGTTCCTTATTCTCGTGAGCATGTCTGCAACAGGGTCATTTACGTACATTTAAATTTTAACCCCTTCCAAATTACCAACTTGATTTAACAACGCCGGGGAATACTCCCTCACGCGCCATTTTCCTAAAGCAGCATCTGCACATGTCAAACATTCTGATATAACCGTGAATTCTCCCGCATAACGGACAACGATTATATTTTCTCGTGCTGAATTTGGGCGTTTGCATTGCTTTATTCTTGAGTGCCTTACGTGCCATTATTAAGCCTCCCTGCCTGTCCTAAATGGAAGTCCTAAGCCTTTTAACAGGGCAAATGCTTCCTCGTCAGTTTTCGCGCTCGTTACTATTGAGATATTCATACCTCGTGAGCGTATTACTTTATCATAGCTTATTTCAGGGAATATTAACTGCTCTCTCAAGCCCAGATTATAATTTCCGCGCCCGTCAAAACCTTTTCGCGTTATACCCTGAAAATCTTTTATCGCAGGAAGTGCAAGAGATACTAATCTGTCAAGAAATTCCCACATCTTTGCGCCCCTCAATGTAACTGCACAGGCTACAGGCATATTTTGACGAACTTTAAAGCCGGCTATTGACTTCTTTGCACGCTTTAATAAAGGTGCTTGACCTGTGATTGCGCGTAATTCATTGATTGCCGCGTCCATGAATTTTATATCGAGTTTCGCGTCTCCGACACCGATATTTACTACAACTTTCTCAATTTTGGGCAATTGCATTACATTTTTATAGCCGAATTCACGCAATAATGCCGGTGCGACTTCATTCTTGTATTTTTCTTGCATTCTAGGTGTGATTGCCATAAATTACAGCCCTCCCCTGTCAATGATTTCGCCGCATTTCTTGCAGACACGTACTTTTTTGCCGCTCTCAAGAAAACTAGTTCCGACCCTCGTAGCTTTGCCGCATTGTGGACAAACAAGCATTGCTTTACTCGCATAAATAGGTGCTTCCTGCTTGATTATGCCGCTCTGCGGGTTAGTCTGTGTTGCTCGGACATGACGAGAGACCATATTTACACCCTCAACGACTATTAAATCACGTTCGGGAATTCTGCGTATAATTTTGCCCTCTTTGCCCTTGTCTTTTCCGGTTATTACTTTAACACGGTCATTTTTCTTTAATCTTACTGTCATGATTTTAACCCTTCTAATTAGACTAGACTAGACTACTTCAGGAGCAAGCGACAATATTCGCATGTATTTCTTTGCTCTAAGCTCACGACCTACAGGGCCAAATATACGAGTTCCACGCGGTTCGCCGTTTGCGTCAATTAATACTGCGGCATTATCATCAAATCTGACATAAGTACCATCTTTACGCCTGATTTCTTTCTTTGTGCGAACGATAACAGCTTTAACGACGCTTCCTTTTGCTATATTGCTATTCGGGATTGCCTCACGTACGGAAGCAACTATTACATCGCCTATAGTGCCGTAACGCCTCTTACTGCCGCCCATTACCTGAATGCAAAATAATTTTCTTGCGCCGGAATTATCAGCTACATTCAAGACTGTTGTCAACTGTATCATGTTTTAACCCTCCTGAACTCCTTCTGAAATTACTTCCGTATCAGTGCCAAATACAGGCGCTTGTCTAGTTATCTCAAGCAATTCCCAGCGTTTAGTTTTGCTTAACGGCCTTGTCTCTCTGATTTTGACTTCATCACCCAAACCGCATTTATTCTCTGCGTCATGAGCTATATACTTTTTCGCGCGCTTTATTCTCTTGCCATATAACGGGTGTTCGGCCATGCGTTCAACTCGGACGACTATAGTTTTGTCCATTTTGTTGCTCACGACTATACCCGTGCGAACTTTACTAGGCATTTTCTGCCGCTCCCCTTTCTGAAGCTATAGTCATTAATCTCGCTATAGTCTTTCTTACTTCACGTATTCTGCTAGTGTTCTTCAAGTGCCCGACGGCATTCTGAAAACGCAGATTAAATAATTCTGTCTTGTACTCTTTAATTTTGCCGGAAATCTCTTCACGCGTTAATTCTCTGAGTTTCTCGGGCTTTACGTTTGCGTCCATCAGGCTTATTCACTCCCTCCACTGCGCACTACCATGCGAACTTTTACAGGCAATTTGTGGCTTGCTGTCCTGAATGCCTGCTGTGCTACGTCCTCACTAATTCCGGAGAATTCAAATAATACACGGCCTCTTTTAACTGCGGCTACCCAGTATTCAGGCGCGCCCTTTCCTTTACCCATACGAGTTTCTAAAGGCTTCTTTGTGTAGGGTCTATCAGGAAATACGCGTATCCAGATTTTGCCGCCCTTCTTCATTTTACGTGATATTGCAATACGTGCCGCCTCGATTTGTCTAGCTGACAGCCAAACATTTTCAAGTGCCTGAATTCCAAAATCACCGAAATCTACTTTTGTGCCGCCTTTAGATATTCCCCTCAATGGAGATCTATGAGATTTGCGATATTTCACGCGGCTAGGCATTAACATTTACTTATGCCCCCTTGTTTGCTGGCCTGTTGCGTGCCGGTCGTGCCGGTGCTTGGGCTTTCTCGTTTTGTCTGTCGCGATATATCCAGACTTTGCAACCGATTACGCCGTACATTGTTACTGCCTCTGCAAAGCCGTAATCTATATCTGCTTTTATCGTCGATAATGGCAATTGTCCCTCGTTGTACCATTCTGTTCGCGCGATTTCTGCTCCGCCTAAACGTCCTGCAACTTGAGCTTTAATGCCTTTAACTCCGGCTTTAGTCGCTCTAAAAATTGCCTGCTTCATTGCTCGTCTGAATGATACTCGGCGTTCGAGTGAACTTGCTATTCCTTCAGCTACTAACTGGGCTTCTACGTCGGGGTTCTTGATTTCGTGAACGTTTACCATTACTTTTCCGCCGGTTATAGCCTGTAATTCATTCTTGATATTCTGAATTTCGTTACCGCCTTTGCCGATTACTACGCCAGGTCTAGCTGTAGAAATTGTAAATCTTACAACAGGCCCGACGCGTTCTATCTCTATTCGCGAAATCCCCGCGCCTTCCCATTTCTTCATTATGTATTTACGCAACTTTAAATCTTCGTGTAACTTCTTCGCGTAATTCTTTTTATCGGCGTACCATCTTGATTGAAATTCGCTTGAAACTCCTAAACGGTAGCCTACTGGGTGAACTTTCTGTCCCATTTAAAAAATTTCCTCCTACTAATTACGCTCGCCGAGCTTTATTACTACATGCGATGTCTTATGCACATAAGGATGAGCGCGTCCCATTGATACAGGTCTAAATCTCTTCATCATTGCGCCCTGATTTGCATAGGCCTCACATATATATAACTTGTCTAAGTCCATCCCGTAATTGTGTTCAGCGTTCGCCATCGCACTGTTTAAAACTTTTAAGATTATTCCGGCGGCTCTCTTATCGCTGAATTTTAACGTAATTACGGCTTTCTCTGCACTCTTACCACGTATAAGCTCTAAAACCTGACGGACTTTATACGGGCTTATTCTGGCGTTCTTAGTCATTGCTACGGCTATTTTCTTATCTGCCATCTAAAAATTTCCTCCCGCTTATTTCTTCTTGTCCTGTCCGGCGTGATGTCCAAATCTGCGCGTTGGTGCGAACTCGCCGAGCTTATGCCCTACCATGTTCTCACTGATATACACAGGCAAATGCATTTTCCCATTATGCACCGCTATTGTATGTCCAATCATTTGAGGCACTACCGTTGAACGTCTTGACCATGTTTTGACAACTTTTTTATTGCCTGATACGTTCATCGCTTCTATTCTGTCTAAGAGCCTTTGTTCGACAAAAGGCCCCTTCTTTGTTGAGCGCATTTATCTTCAGCTCCTTTTACTTATCATAACGCCTGCGAACTATTAATCTATCAGACGGCTTGCGTTTTCTAGTTTTATAACCCTTTGCAGGTGTCCCCCATGGTGAGACTGGGTGCTTGTTGGATTTGCTTTTGCCTTCTCCGCCGCCCATAGGGTGATCTACAGGGTTCATTACCATTCCGCGAACTACAGGCCGGCGACCTCTCCAGCGCATTTTTCCGGCTTTACCCAGTGAAATATTATCATAATCTTCATTGCCGACTTGTCCCACGGTGGCCATGCATTCAAGCAAAATTAATCGTAACTCATTGCTCGGCATTCTGATATAAGCGTATTTGCCTTCTTTTGACATTAACTGCGCGCTTGTTCCTGCCGAACGTACTAATTTAGCTCCGCCGCCCGGTTGTAACTCTATATTATGAATAAACGTTCCGACGGGAATATCCTTCAGCTTTAAAGCATTTCCGGGCGTTATATCACTGTCTGCACCTGAATAAATCATATCGCCGACATTTAGGCCTTTGGGCAGAATTATATAACGCTTTTCGCCGTCAACGTAATTAATTAATGCTATTCGGGCGTTTCTGTTAGGGTCGTATTCAATCGTTGCTACTTTGCCGGGAATGCCGATTTTATCACGCTTGAAATCTATTATACGATATGCACGACGATGACCGCCCCCGATATGACGCATTGTTATTCGTCCCGTGTTATTGCGGCCTCCGTGCTTGCGTAAATGCACTATTAATGAGCGTTCAGGCTTATCTGCTGTAATATCTTCTCGCCCTTGTATAGTCATTTGTCGGCGGCCAGGTGTATACGGCTTAAATTGTTTTATAGACATCTCTAAATCTCCTAATTATATCGAGGCACCCTCGAAAAATTCTATACTTTGGCCGGTCTTAAGCGTTACTATCGCTTTTTTCCATGAACGTGTATAGCCTTTCGTCATCCCTCTGCGGCGTAATTTGCCCTTTACGTTCATTGTGTTCACGCCCATAACTTGGACTTTAAAGACTTCTTCAACGGCCTTGCGTATTTGTATCTTGTCCGCACTCTTGTGTACTTCAAAAGTGTATTTGTTGAAGCCCATTAATGCGCTCGATTTCTCCGTGATTACAGGCCTGATTATAATATCATGAGCAGTTAAATTCATGCTGAATATACCTCCTCAATTTTCGCTACTACTTCAGGCGTTAATATCAAATTTTTTGCATTCAATATATCATATACGTTTATGCTTGATACATTTATGCATTTCGCGCCCGATAAATTTCGCACTGAACGCGTTACGTTTTTTGCATTCTCATTGTAGATTATTAAAGTTTTGCCAAATCCTAGCGCGTTTATTAAGGCCTGTATCGTCTTTGTTGAGGGTGTTCCCAGCGTCTCAAAAACTTTTACAACCGCCGCTAACTCTTCACGCACTTTGTCAGATAAGACACTCTTTAATGCAAGCTGACGTACTTTTTTATTCACTTTCTGATGATAATCTCGCGGATGAGGTCCGTGCGCTACTCCACCATGTGTCCAAATCGGTGAACGTGTAGAACCTTGACGAGCCCGCCCAGTGTGTTTTTGCCGCCATGGCTTTTTGCCGCCTCCTGAGACATCGCCGCGCGTCTTTGTGTTGTGGGTGCCTTGTCTGCAATTTGCTAAATGAGCGGTTATAACTTGATGGATTGCTGACATATGAACGGGATTATTAAATACTTTGTCTGATAGTTCCATTTCTCCGGCCCGGTCTCCGTTTATCTCGTAGACTTTTACGAATGGCATAATCTCTTTACCCCCTTTAGTCTTTCTTGTAGAGGGCAATGAGGCTATTTTTTGCGCCTGGAACTGCACCTTTTACTAGAATTAAATTATTCTCAACGTCAACGGCCATTACAGTAAGATTTTTGACTGTAACTTTGTCGCTTCCCATGTGGCCGGGCATTCTTTTACCAGGAAAAACGCGGCCGGGATAGGAAATTGCACCGCTTGAGCCTCCGTGTCTATGTTCGACCGAAGTACCGTGTGAAAATTGCTGGCCTCCCATATGATGACGCTTGATAACTCCTGCGAAACCTTTACCCTTTGATATACCTTTGACGTTAATTTTTTCGCCGGCTGTGAATAAATCTACTTTGATTTCCGATCCGACTTCATAGGGCTTAACGTCATTGACTCTGAATTCTCTAAGAGTCCTCTTTGGTTCGAGCTTTAATTTCTCGAACATAACTTTTTGCGGTTTGGACAGCTTATGAGCCTTTACTGACTCAAAGCCGAGAAGAACAGCAGAATAGCCGTTCTGTTCAGGGGTACGCAGAGCAACTACAGAGCACGGCCCAGCAGAGACGACCGTAACAGCTACGGCCTGTCCCTCTGAGTCATAAATCTGTGTCATTCCGAGTTTTTTCCCCAGAATCCCTATTGACATAATTAATTAATTCTCCTTAATAATTAAAATTTTATCTGTATGTCTACACCTGACGCTAAATTTAACTGCATCAGTGCGTCCATAGTCCTTTGTGTTGGCTCAATAATATCTATTAATCTTTTGTGAGTGCGCATTTCGAACTGTTCTCGTGCGTCTTTGTCCTTATGAGGCGATTTCAAAATAGTAATGCGGCCTATTTCAGTAGGTAAGGGAATAGGACCAGAGACGCGCGCGCCTGTAGAGTTTGCTGTTTGTGCTATTTGGGCGGCTGATGTGTCTAGCACTCTATGATCAAAAGATTTTAATCTTATTCTGATTTTACGTGCCATGATAATTTACTCTATAATACTTGTAACAACGCCTGCGCCTACTGTGTGGCCGCCTTCACGAACTGCAAAGCGCAACCCTTCCTCCATAGCGATTGGTACGATTAAATCGACTTCAAACGTAGCATTATCGCCGGGCATTACCATTTCAACGCCTTCAGGTAATTTAATATTGCCTGTAACGTCTGTAGTTCTGAAGTAGAATTGCGGTTTATAGCCTGCAAAAAACGCAGTATGACGGCCGCCCTCTTCTTTCTTGAGTACGTATACTTCGCCTTTAAATTTCGTATGAGGTGTAACTGTGCCTGGTTTTGCTAGAACTTGGCCGCGTTCGACATCAGCTTTATCAATGCCGCGTAAAAGAACGCCTACGTTATCGCCTGCTTCAGCGCTGTCAAGAATTTTTCTGAACATTTCTAAAGAAGTCGCAACAGTTTTTGTAGTATCGCGCTTAACTCCTACGATTTCGACGGGCTCGCCTGCGTTGATAACTCCACGCTCAACACGACCAGTAACAACAGTGCCGCGGCCTGAGATTGTGAAAACGTCTTCAATGGGCATTAAGAAGGGCTTATCGATTTCACGTACAGGGTCAGGGATGAAATTATCGCAAGCGTCCATTAAGTCAAAAATGGGCTTACAAATTGGGTCATCTTTCTTGCCTGTGCCTTTCTCGAGGACTTCAAGAGCTGAACCGCGAATAATAGGAATGTCATCGCCGGGGAATTCGTATTTACTGAGAAGTTCACGGACTTCCATTTCTACGAGGTCAAGCAATTCGGGGTCGTCGACTTGGTCAGTCTTATTCATGAAAACGACGAGGGCGGGGACGTTGACCTGACGAGCTAATAAGACGTGTTCACGAGTTTGAGGCATAGGGCCGTCTGCGGCACTGACAACTAAAATAGCACCGTCCATTTGAGCGGCACCGGTAATCATATTCTTGATATAGTCAGCATGTCCGGGGCAGTCGATATGAGCATAATGGCGTTTATCTGTCTGATATTCAACGTGAGCGATATTAATAGTAATTCCGCGCTCTCTCTCTTCAGGTGCTTTATCAATCATGTCATAAGCTGTGTATTCGGCGTAACTCTCAGTAGCTAAACATTTAGTAATTGCCGCTGTTAAAGTAGTCTTGCCGTGGTCAATATGTCCGATAGTTCCGATATTTAAATGAGGTTTAGTGCGTTCGAATTTTTCTTTTGCCATAATTTAGCAACTCCTTAAAAATTAAATTTTCCCCTGCAAAATTTTATCACTAATTTCTGCGGGTGTTTGTTCGTAATGGTCAAATTGCATAGAGTAATTAGCTCGTCCTGAAGTCTTGCTTCTCAAGTCAGTAGCATAGCCGAACATGCCGACTAAAGGCACAAAGGCTTTAACAATTCTTGCGTTGGCTCGTACGTCCATCCCGTCAATGCGTCCGCGTCTTGCTGAAATATCGCCTATTACATCACCTAAATATTCTTCAGGAGTAACGACTTCAACGGACATAACGGGCTCCATTAAAACGGGGTCAGCGCGTTTCATAGCCTCTTTAAAGCCCATAGACGCGGCAATTTTGAAGGCCATTTCTGAGCTGTCGACTTCGTGATAAGAACCGTCAACAAGAGTAACTTTTACGCCTATAACAGGATAACCGCCTAAAACGCCTGATTGTACAGCTTCTTCGAGACCTTTTTCAACAGCTGTAATATATTCTTTAGGAACAACGCCGCCGACAATTTTATCTTGAAATTCGTATTTATTGCCTTCGATTGGCTCAATTTCGAATACAACATGACCGTATTGACCGCGTCCGCCTGATTGACGAATATATTTGCCTTCTGCGCTGGCTGATTTGCGTATTGCTTCCCTGTATGAGACTTGAGCCGAATTCACGTTTAAGCCTGTCTACAATTATTTCTAGGTGTAATTCTCCCATTCCTGAAATAACAGTTTGGCCGCTCTCTTCGTCGTTGTGAACTCTAAAAGTAGGGTCTTCGTCAGCTAAGGCGTTCAAACCTTTAGACAATTTTACTTTATCTTGCTGAGTAGCAGGCTCAACAGCTAGAGAAATAACAGGCTCAGGAAATTCTAAGCTCTCTAGAACAATTTGATTATTTTCGTCGCAAAGAGTATCGCCCGTCTTAGTGCTTTTAAGTGAAGGAACAGCGACAATCATACCGGCCTCCATTGCGTCAATATCTTCGCGCTTGTTAGAATGCATTCTCATGATACGGCCAATTCTCTCTTTTTGTCCTGAAGTAGGATTGTAGAGAGTGCTGCCCTTTTCGAGTTTCCCCGAATAAACACGCAGGAAAAATATTTTACCTAAAAACGGGTCAACAGCGATTTTGAATGCAAGAGCAGTAAAAGGCTCATCAACTTTGCTGTGTCGTTCGATAATTTCATCGGGATTAGCAGGACTAAAACCCTGAACGGGCGGCAAATCTGCAGGACTGGGCAAATATTCAACAACTGCGTCAAGTAAAGGCTCAATGCATTTATTTTTGAAAGCAGACCCGCAAAGAACTGGGACGGCTTTAAGATTTATTACTGCCTCGCGTAGATTTTTGCGTATTAATTCAGAGCTTACAGGCTTCCCCTCAAGATAAAGTGTCATAATATCGTCGCTGAAATCAGATAAAGCCTCGATAATATTTTCTCGTCCTTGTTTAGCAGTCATGGCTAATTCAGGCGGGATATTACCTTCAGCAGGTGCCTGACCTAACACTCCCGAAAAATAAAATGCTTTTTGCTCGATTAAGTCAACAACTCCGGAAAAATCATCTTCTGCTCCGATTGGTAATTGCAAGGGTATAGCGTTTGCTCCTAATCTTTCACGCATGGCTTTAACAACAGCCTGAAAATCTGCTCCAATTCTGTCCATTTTATTAACAAAAGCAATTCTCGGGACGTGATATTTATCAGCCTGCCGCCAAACAGTTTCAGATTGAGGCTCAACCCCACCGACGGCGCAAAATACTGCAACAGCTCCATCAAGAACGCGCATAGATCTCTCAACTTCGACTGTAAAATCCACGTGTCCTGGCGTATCAATTAAATTTATAGTATGACCTTTCCACGCGCAAGTTGTAGCCGCTGAAGTGATAGTAATTCCGCGTTCTCTTTCTTGTTCCATCCAGTCCATTGTTGCAGTTCCTTCGTGGACTTCACCGACTTTATAATTACTTCCTGTGTAATATAGAATTCGCTCGCTTGTCGTAGTTTTCCCTGCGTCGATATGTGCGGCGATACCTATATTTCTAACTTTGCTGATTTCCAAAAAAAATTAACTCCTCTTACCAGCGATAATGTGCGAACGCTCTATTAGCTTCGGCCATTCTGTGAGTATCTTCACGGCGTTTGATTGAAGCACCTTCGTTTTTGTAAGCGTCCATTAATTCACGCATAAGTCTTTCACTCATAGGCATACCCTTTTTAGCTCTAGCGTACATTACAATCCATCTAATAGAAAGCTGAACGCCGCGCTCGGGTGTTACTTCGACTGGTACTTGATAAGTTGCGCCGCCCACTCTTCTGGGTCTGACTTCTATTTGAGGCGTAACATTTGCCATAGCTTTATCAAATACTTCGAAAGGTTCAACGCCTAATTTTTCCGCAGCCTGTTCTAAAGCGCCGTAAAAAATTCTTTCAGCGAGACTGCGTTTACCACCCATCATCAAGGCACTAATAAATCTTGATGCGGCCGGATTATTAAATCTAATATCAGGCTCGGGGGGTCTTTTCTTGATATGTCCTTTTCTCGGCATGATTTATAAATCCTCCTAGTTCGCTTTAGGTCGTCTTGCGCCATATTTTGAGCGGCTTCTTTTGCGGTTTTCAACGCCTCCGCAGTCTAAAGTCCCTCTAATACTTTAACGCGGCCGCCTCTCACGAGAACTACAGAGTGTTCCTGTAAATTATGGCCAATTCCGGGAATGTATGAAGTAACTTCGATACCGTTCGTTAATCTAACACGGGCAACTTTCCTTAAGGCTGAAGTCGGTTTCTTGGGTGTAATAGTATAAACTCTAGTGCAGACACCACGGCGGGCCGGATTTCCTTGTAATGCCGGAGAATTGCTTTTAGATTTCTTTTCTTGTCGTCCAAGCCGGACTAATTGATTAATTGTTGGCAACTTTTCGCAAAATCTAGCAAACTAGCTTTTGCACTTCCTCCCTTCTTTATAGCTCGATAAAAATTTACTGAATTAACAGCGCGATAATCTTAGCAAATTAACGGGCTTTATGTCAAATTTATGCGAGAAATTTTTTTAGAGTTGATTTATCATGAAATTATTTTGACGCTATTATAATAGGAAGAAACATTTTTATTTATGCTATATATAAATAGGAAGGATTTAATTATTTTGCGATATTTCATGAAAATTTATCCCCCTGTCTGCGTGATTTGTCAAGTGTATATATATAATTATTTTTCCGTCAAAAAATGCCAGGGAAAGATTGCCCCTTTTTCGGTAAAGATTCGCCTCGATTCGGTAAAGATTTTCATAGACTTTTATTAACTTT